>JALUUZ010000404.1 GCA_027021095.1 Gammaproteobacteria bacterium | reverse complement strand
CCTGTAATCGTTGCGCAGAGGCATAAGGGCAGCGACTGCCAGGCCCTGGGATTGATGCTGGTATAACGGTATGCGCCGTATCACGATCAGCTTGATTGTTCCAACCTTCAACCGGGCGCATACGCTGCGGCGGGCCCTGGATTCTGTCTATGCGCAAACCCTGCAGCCGGATGAGGTGCTGGTGGTGGACGATGGCTCCAGTGACGGGACCGAAGACCTGGTGCGCAGTGAGTACCCGCAGGCGCATTATCTGCGGCAGCCGAATGCCGGTGTCAGCAGCGCGCGTAACCGCGGAATTCGTGCTGCGCAGGGAGAGTGGATCGCACTGCTCGACTCAGACGACGCTTGGCTGCCGCAGAAACTGGCGCGGCAGGTTGCTGCGATCACTGTAGACCCGGCACTCAGCATCGTGCATACCGACGAGATTTGGATTCGTCGCGGTGTGCGTGTCAACCCGATGAAAAAACATAAAAAGCCGGATGGTGTGATCTTTGCGCAGTGCCTCCCGTTTTGTGTGATGTCCCCCTCTTCGGTATTGATCAGGAAGCAGGTATTGTTCGATGTGGGACTGTTTGACGAGTCCCTGCCCGCCTGCGAAGACTATGATCTGTGGTTGAAATTATGCAGCCGGTTGCCGGTCAGGCTGGTCGATGACGCGCTGGTCGTCAAGTACGGCGGGCATCCGGACCAGCTTTCGCGGCGTTACTGGGGAATGGACCGTTTTCGTGTGCAGGCACTGGAAAACCTGCTGGCCTCGGGGCTGCTTGACCAGGCACAACAGCGCATGGTAGTAGAGACGCTGGTGGAAAAATGCCGGATCCTGGCACAGGGCGCGAAGAAAAGAGGAAAAGACGAGTTCTGCGCGCACTATATGCAGAAGATAGATCGTTACCGGTTCGGCACGGGGATGGGCGGTAAGGGATATGCTAGGATATAGAAAACAGGGTTTGTCTGGCGGCACGCGGTGGCGCCAGTGAGCTCACTGGTTTGGTTTGGTGCAGGAAAGTTTTTACGAGCAGGCGGCAGAGCAGCATTATGAGTAATCCACGTGTATTGAGAGCGGAAGAATATGTCATCAACGAAGAACCCTACTATGAACCGGTAGGTGACGAAGTCAGGATTTTTGAAGCGGCGTACAAGCAGAACCTGCCTGTACTGCTCAAGGGGCCGACCGGCTGCGGCAAGACCCGGTTCATGGAATACATGGCATGGCGCCTGAAAAAACCGTTGATCACTGTTTCCTGTCACGATGATCTCACCGCGTCCGACCTGGTCGGCCGCTACCTGATCAGCGCCGGTGAAACGCGCTGGGTCGATGGCCCGCTTGCACGCGCAGTACGCAGCGGCAGTATCTGTTATCTCGATGAGATCGTCGAGGCACGTAAGGATACCATGGTGGTGATTCACCCGCTGGCTGATGACCGGCGGGTATTACCGATAGAGAAGACCGGTGAGCTGATCGAGGCGACCGATGAGTTCTGCCTGGCGATTTCCTATAATCCCGGTTACCAAAGTGTGTTGAAGGATTTGAAGCAAAGTACCCGGCAGAGGTTCGTGGCGCTGGAATTCGATTTTCCCTCGGCCGAGCTCGAAGCGATGATCATCAGCCGGGAAACGGGTATAGAGCCGGCGTTGGCACATAACCTGGTCAAGTTCGCCGGCATGACCCGGAACCTGAAGGGCAGCGGGCTCGAGGAGGGGGCGAGCACCCGCCTGCTGGTCCATGCGGCCAAGCTGATTGCCGACGACATCAAGCCGGTGACTGCATGCCATGTGGCGGTCGCGCAGGCCTTGAGCGACGACCCGGAGATGTTGTCGGCGATGGACGAGCTTTCGTCCTCATTGTTTTGAACCTGTCAGGTTGCAAGCGAT
>JALUUZ010000403.1 GCA_027021095.1 Gammaproteobacteria bacterium | reverse complement strand
CTTGCGGCCCTGCGCCGCCTGCGGCACTCCACCGGCCTGCGGCTCAAGCAGTGTCACGACTCGCTGGCGGCGCTGCATCAGCGCCTGCTGCGCCAGCACCCGCAGAACCGGCTGCTGCAGCACCAGCAACGTCTCGATGAACTCGAACAACGCCAGCTGAGCGCGATCCAGGCGCTGTTCCGGCTTACCGCCGCACGCCTGGCGCACTTCGAGGCCGTGGTCTCCGGCTGGCAGCCGCTGCGTTACCTGAAACAGAAAACCGACGTGCTGGCCGGGCTGTCTCACCGGCTGGTGTATGCAACGCGCCGTCAGCATGACAGCCGCCGGCGCACCTTGCAGGGCCTGGCGCGCACGCTCGACTCGGTCAGCCCGCTGGCGACACTGCAGCGCGGCTATGCGATCGTACGCCGCCACGAGGATGGCCGGCTGCTGACCCGCAGCACACAAACCTGCACCGGCGACCGGCTGGTAACGACACTGGCACAGGGGGAATTGGAATGTACCGTGACCCGCATCAACAAATAAAGGACTTGGCGCCGAATTTACGCTATATTCGTTCAGGCGCAGCGGGGGCGCCGCGATGAGCCGACGACACAGAACACGATCACGGCATGAATGCCAGCAAAATAATAACAGTAAAATAATAACTCACTACTATTCACTCGAAACAAACTGGGGATGCAAATGCAAGTCAGGTTAACAACGAATAACACCACACTTCGACCAACGGGCCGCCTGCCGGCCATCCTGTTTCTGGCCTGTGCCGCGTTTACGCTGCAGGCAGGCGCGTTGATGCGCCAGACCGAGTCTGTTCCCGGCGGGGTCGTGGTACTGCCGCTGCCGGACAACAAAAAGCCAAGCTCGGTCACCTTCGGCAAACGCAAGGTCATGGTAATGAAAAAACACGGCTGGAAGGCCATCGTCGGGATTCCGCTGAGCACCAAGCCAGGCAGTCATTATATCAAGGTGCATTACCGCAACCGGCCGACGCGGCTGGTCGAGTTTCATGTCAACTGGAAGAAATACCGCACCCAGTACATCACGATCAAAAACAAGCGCAAGGTCACGCCCTACAAGCGCGACATGACACGCATCTACAGTGACTTCCGGATCATCCGTGCGGCACTGAAAAAGTGGACACACAAACGGCGCGTACCGCTGCATTTTATCCCGCCGGTGCGCGGCTACTTTACCGGCAGCTATGGCTCCAGGCGCTTTTTCAACAACAAGCCGCGCCGCCCGCACAGCGGGATGGACATCGCCGCCCCGCAGGGCACACCGGTCAAGGCCGCCGCCAAAGGCCGGGTCATCGAGGCCGGCGACTATTTCTTCAATGGCAAGACGGTGTTTTTGGATCACGGCCAGGGGCTGATCACCATGTACAGCCACCTGCATTCGATCAAGGTACAGAAAGGCGACTACCTGCGCCAGGGCCAGGTGCTCGGCACGGTCGGCAAGACCGGGCGTGCGACCGGTCCGCACCTGCACTGGTCGGTCAGCATGAGCAGGACCATGGTCAACCCGGCATTGTTTATCGAACGCAAATACACCCGCAAGCGCAAACGCCGCCGGCGCCGCGCCAGAAGACACTGATCACCCGAAACCCCTGCATGGCAGGGGTTGCCGGTCCCTTGCAGGTACCCGTACCACGTCATTATCCATACATTGGTGTGCTCCTCGGCCGCAAAAGCCACCCATACCGCACCATTGCGCCGTCGCGGTGACAGCTCTGCCTGCATGACCCGGCGGCCCGCAAGTGAGGCGGTTTAGACCTTTCGGCGGCACGCAGGCGTTAGTAAAGGCAGGCTCGGAGAACTGAATTGATCATGACACTTTCATCCAACTGCGGCGTACGCCGGCCCTTACCGGGAAAC
>JALUUZ010000402.1 GCA_027021095.1 Gammaproteobacteria bacterium | reverse complement strand
GCAGCAATCATGGATAAGACGGACGCCGCCAAGTCGGCCTTTGCGGTATTGCAGGCGGAGCAGCAAGATCCTGTCGTCAAGTTTACGTGGTTCAAACAAATGCCCTACAGGCGGCGGATGCTGATTTCGGCCTTGCTGCTCGCTGTGGGTATCGGGGTGCAGATCGTGACGCTGAGTTTTCTCTATGGAGCGCCGTTTCTCATTGCGGTCTTCGTGTTGACGAGAATCTCGGGTTATGACAGCAATATCGACTACCACCACTTGTACCCGGACGGCCATTGGGAAAGCGTACCGCTCGAGCAGCTCGAAGAAATAATCAAGATGCATGAGCGGGTCAAAAAGTGGGACCGTAACAAGTGGGAGATCTCCAATATCGTCGGGCTGTTGACATTTGTTGCGGTCACAGTCGCTTGCGCGGTAGTGTTGTTTGTGGTCTATTCATCGATGCAGGAGTCAGCGGCCAGAGAGGTGGTTTATATCGTCGGTGCCGATATCGCATTGCTGGTCTTGCCACAGTGGTTCAACGGCATGCGCTGGGTCGAAACCAAGTCTGACCTGGTATTGAAAGTCAGGCATCTGTGCAGGACACTGGAATACCTGCAGAAGCACCACGAGATCCGGGGCAAAGTCGGTGCGCAGCTGTTGCTGCACAAGACGAAAGAGGGTGAGGTGCCGGAAGGCGCCAAGCTCGTGGTGACCTTTGACGACGGGCCGGAGTATTTCTACGGGGTGCAGACCCAGGTGGTGATCAACCGTGTTCAAGGTAAACCGCACCCCTATTGTTACTCGGTAGTGATCGCCAGGCAGGGATACGGCCTGCAGCAGGTGATGGGTGGACAAAGAGTGGAAGGCACTTCATTGATCAAGGAGTTCGAGCACAAAGGGGACGTGGATGTGATCATCGTCAGGCGCTATACGACGCGTACCAGTGGTTACAAGACCGGGATCCGGCTCAGTGCGCAGGCGATGCGGACCGCGCTGAAAATAGCCTATGCCTTTCTGGAAGCGAAGGCCCGTAAAAGGCGGAGATGAGCTTTTGGGTTTGGCGTCGCAGTAGAGCAGTGAGTAATGCGGGTTGGCGTAACGAGCAAGGGCAGACTGATGAGCAAAGCTGACACGAAAGACAGCGTGGAGGCATCGGCACCGCACCCCAGGCGGCCCCGGATCGGGTTGGCGCTGGGAGCCGGCTCTGCCCGCGGCTGGACGCATATCGGCGTTATTCAGGCGCTGCGCGAAGCCGGTATCGAGCCGGACATAGTGACCGGAACGTCGATCGGCGCGCTGGTTGGTGCCATGTATGCAATGAATCGCCTGGAGGAGTTTGGTGACTGGGTCATGCAGTTGCGCTGGCGTGATGTCGCCGGGTTTTTCGACATCAGTCTGGTTGGCGGATTTATCGAAGGCAAAAAGCTGTTTGACTTCTTTCGCCAACACTACCCGGATACGGCGATCGAGGCGCTGCAGAAACCATTTATCGCGGTGGCAACACGCCTGGACAATGGTCACGAGGTCTGGCTGCGCGAGGGTTCCGTGTTGGATGCCGCGCGGGCGTCAGTCGCAGTGCCGGGATTTTTTACACCGTTTTATCACCAGGGACACTGGTTGGTGGATGGCGGCTTGGTCAACCCGGTCCCGGTGTCGGTCTGCCGGGTACTCGGTGCCGACCTGATTATCGCAGTATCACCATCGTCGCGTCCTCATCTGCCATTGAAGCCTGCAGCGCAGCAAGCCGATGCCGACGCTAAAGACGACGCGAAGGATCCCAGCGGCCTGGCCGCGAAGATCACGCGGATGATGCGGCAGGGTGCAGCCACACTCTCAGGCCGGATCAAATCAGGGACGCCATCGCTGTTCGAGGTCGTTGGTGACAGTCTGGAG
>JALUUZ010000401.1 GCA_027021095.1 Gammaproteobacteria bacterium | reverse complement strand
CGCCTGCAACGGTGTGACTTGAAAAAAATACAAGTCCAAAACATGCCACCACACTGAACAATCTTCTTTTCATCGCGTTTCACCCCAAAACGGTTAGTTATTATTACGAATTCAACTGAACAAGCCGGCCAACAACCGGTAGGATTCGCTGTTGAACACCAACCGGGTAAATTCCGCTGCATTCGGGGTCACAAAATACACCACCACCGCGGCAACCGCAACCGCCAGGCTGGTTGCCGGGTTCTGGACGCTCAACAGTTTGAACGCCGTGCCAAAAGATTTTTTCAGGCGGTTATTGCTGAAATCGACCGAATACAACTCGTCGAGCAGTAAATGAACGTTATAACCGAGAAAGACAAAGAACCCGGCAAACCAGGCCGTGATCTCGTCGCAGAACAGCACATGATAAGCCACGGCGGCGACGACAAACCCCATCAGCACCGATGCCAGCACCGAATGAAAGATCCCCCGGTGTACGGTAAACTTCGCAAAGACATACTTCACGGGATAGCGAATCAACAGGTAGGTCCCGGCCGCAGCCGCGCCAGCCAATACGAGCGGCAGTGTATCGTAGTACCAGCCGAACACCAGCAATGACATGACCGCTGCAAACAACGTGAAAATCACCCGGATCGCCGACGAACGGTCGGAGTCTATGTCCGGCAGAATCCCGCCGAACAGGCCGCACAAGGCAAAAGCGGTACTATGCTGCAGCTCGACACCGTTCAATGAATAGGCCACTGCGGCAACAGCGGAGGAGACCCCTCCTGCAACGGCCATGTGTGTACGAAATGAAGCCAACGGTTTACTCCTCATAGTTACATGCCCGCTGGCAGTGTATTATTTTATTTCGTACCTGTCACCTTTGGTTTTACTCAGGTCGATCTTGACCCTGTTTTTGCTCCAGCCCTGCTTGTTGTCCCTGGCTTCGACATACAGTTCCTTGACTGTCGCAGGCACAGCGATCTGGTGTGAACGCGTGAATGGCTGCTCGTTGACATGCGGATGATACAGCACACGCACTCCCAGCACCTTGCCGTCTTTGTCGACGACACGCCAGCCGTTCGCATAATGTTCCCAACCGGTATCCGCATGCCTGAGCGTAACGGAAAACCGCCAACTGGCGGCAGACTTTTTTATCGACACGAACTCGATATCCACCGCGCTGGCACAGAGTGACGAAACCGGCAGCAGGCCGAATACCGTGACAGCGATCAAATGCAGTACTTTCATCATTCTATTCCTCATC
This sequence comes from Gammaproteobacteria bacterium, assembly GCA_027021095.1. Classification (GTDB taxonomy): domain Bacteria; phylum Pseudomonadota; class Gammaproteobacteria; order SZUA-21; family SZUA-21; genus SZUA-21. The sequence continues at coordinate 630 of JALUUZ010000401.1, read as the reverse complement.
CTTCTTCGTCGGTCGAAAACCACACAGTGTCGAAGCGGGATCCGCTCAAAATACCAGTGCCCGGATCCACGCCGGTGCATAACCGGCAAGCAGCCAGTAACCTGCGTGTAACGTTGCCAGCGTATAAATGCCGGCCAGTACGTCATCGAACATAATACCAAAACCGCCCTTGACTTTGAGATCGACCCGGCGGATCGGAAAAGGTTTAAACACATCGTAGAACCGGAACACGAAAAACCCGGCGATGATCCAGAACCAATGCAGCGGCATCGCGATCATCCCGACCAGGTAGCCTACGACCTCGTCCCAGACGATACCACTGTGATCGTGAACACCAAAGTCTTTTGCCGTGCGCTCGCAAAACCAGATCCCGCCCAGGAACAACAACAGCAGCAGTACCAGGTACAGTGGCAGGCCCAGGCCGTGCATCGCCACGAAAAACACGATCCCCACCAGCGTTCCGGCGGTTCCGGGTGCATAGGGTGAGGCCCCGGTGCCGAAGCCGCAGGCAACCAGGTGCACAGGATTCTTCCAATAGCCGGCCGGCAGGCGGTTACGCTTCAGTTTCATCGTCGACAAAATGCTCATAACCACTGCGGGGAGGAATCCATACCTTGTCATCAGGCGTAT
>JALUUZ010000400.1 GCA_027021095.1 Gammaproteobacteria bacterium | reverse complement strand
CTTGGCAAGGTTCTGAAAAACCAGCTGCCGGGCAAAATAGATATCCGTACCCTCCTTGAATACTACCGTCACGATCGACAGGCCGGTCTTGGAAATAGACCGCACCTCTTCCACGCTCGGCATACTGTACATCACTGCCTCGATAGGATAGGTGATCAGCTGTTCGACCTCCTCGGACGCCAGTCCTCTGGCCTCCGTATTGATCGTGACCTGGACGTTGGTGACATCCGGGAAAGCATCCAGGTTCAGCTTGGGAATGGTCATCGCCGCTCCCACCAGCAGCACGATCAGTCCAAGCAGAACGATCAAGCGGTTGACGACCGCAAAGTCGATTATTTTATTTAACATCGGGACAACCTGTTATTCTTAGTGATTATGTATATCGAACCCACTTTTCGCGAGCTCCGACTGCAGGAAAAAGGCACCCTTGATCACAATTTTCTTGCCGTGAATCTGGCCCTTGACCAACACATCGTCGCCGTCGTTTTTTACTATATTTACGTCGACCGCCTCAAACTGGTTTGCTTCCTTCTCGACAAAAACGCGCCATTTACCCTTAGCGTCCCGCACTACCGCGCCAGCCGGGATACGTACCATACTCAGGTGCGAGGTTTGCACACCCTGCCTGCTGACTGTAAAAGTCACCGAGACGAATTCACCCGCATGCAACACATCCTTGGTGTTCTCGACCGCCAGGCGAACCGGGATAGTCCTGGTTTTTTCATCCACCATGTGCGGCAGTTGAATCACCTTGGCATCCATCACCATGGATTTGCTTTTGATCGTTGCCGGATTACCTATGCTCAGCTGATGGACCTGTTCGGGTTTGACATGCGCTTCGATCCAGACCTTGGATTCATTGGTGATCTTGTAGAGTACCTTGCCGGGTTCAACGACCTCACCTTCGATAAACTCATCGTGGATCACGGTGCCATCGATCGTCGACACCAACACGAATCGGCCGTTGGCGGTCTTGGCGTCTTTCTTTCTGAGCAATGCTTCTACCTGTTTCTTATTCATGCCGAACGCCAGTACTTTCGCATAGGCCAGTTGATACTTGACCCTGGCTTCATTGATCCGCCGGGCCGACACGACACTCTTGCCGAGTATTTTTACTCTGCGCCACTCCTGTTCCGCCAGCAACAAGGCAGCCTGCGCTTCCGCCATCTTGACGCTGGACAGAATCACCAATGGCTGATTCTTGTTAACGGCATCCCCGCGCTTGACCAGCCGTTTGACCACCTGTGCCTGGATCCGCGGGGTAATATTCGCTGACGCGTAGGCGTCGAGTTTTACCTCACCGGTAGTCGTAAACCGTATTTCCGCGGTGTCACCCTTTGCAGATTTAGTGATAATACCCGCCATCTTGCGCTTCTTGTCATCCAGCTTGACGACCTTCTCATCATGGTGCCCTTCCTCACCATGCGCATGACCATGTTCGTTCTTTCCTTTCTTCTTTTCACCATGCGCATGCTTTTTACCTTCCTTGTGCTGGTGCCCCGAGTGTTTTTCGCTGTGCGACTTTTCATTCTCCGAATGCTTGTGACCCTGCTCTTTCTTCGAATGCTTATGGCCCTTTTCATGTGTATGGCCTTTTTCTTCACCACGCTCGGTCGCAGCGGCGTCACTCCCGCTGCAGGCGCTGAGAAAAAAAGGCAAAACAATCAATAATGTTCGTAACAACAACGAGTTCATATTCTCACCCTGGGTAAAGACGGTTTACAGTACCAGGCAGAAGACCTCCCTGCACTGCCGGGAAAAACCCTGATTACGGCTGAACCAGGGTTTTTCAGTTCCACTGTTGAAATCTCTGGATTCAACAGAGACTTTCTATCGTTAGTGCTTGTGGCCATCATTCTTGCTGTGGCTGTGATTATGGCCGTCATTCTTCGAATGCCCTGTGTCGGTCTTGCTGCAGGCACCCAGAAAGACAACGAAAGAAAGTACCAGTATTTTTGCGACAAGTGATTTCATGGTTTCTCCAAAATAGTGTGTTTAAAATTAATCAAGCACTTCCCTGTGCCGTTCCTGTACGGATTGACTCTGTCAGGTTATTTTTTTGCCGCTTTTTTGTCCTGCGGGCAGTTCTTACCCTGATCAGCGGTTTTACAGTCCCCTGCCTTATGGCCTTTATGCGGCGCATGCTTTTGTGCAGTAGGCGCTTTATCACCTGCTTTATGACCCTTGTGCGGCGCATGTTTTTTTTCTTCGGCCATTGCACCAAGGCTCACTGCAAATACCAACAGGATAGCTAATGTGATTTTTTTCATGGTTCCTCCGGAATTAACAAGTTGATCAATGGGCTGACTGCAACCAGCGCTCCAATCCTGCTGTTGCTTTCAACCAATGTGTCCAAGCGATAATGAGCCGGTTTTTCAACTCAATACCGCTGGATTCTGTTTCAAGGGTCTGTTTGACCTGAATCAGGTAGTCGGTAGTGCTCAGTTCACGCGCCTGCCATAAACGTTGCAGCTGATGATAGCGCCGCGCCAACGATGTCTTGCCGGTCCGCCGCCAGACCTTCCAGGCTTTCAGCGTCAGCGCATAACCCTGTTCGCTGGAGCGAATCGATGACCTGGCGTTGCGCATTTCCTGCTGACCCTGGCGCTTGGCCTGGATATAGAGCGCATTGGCGGCCTGCACCTTTGCCTTACCGGTGTTACGTACATTCAGCGGCATCGAAAAGGTAAACCCGGTCAACTTCTCACGCCCTTCCTCGCCGGTCTTTATACCGATCGTCGGGTCACCGCTGCGGCGTTTTTTCTCCAGTTTGATTTCATTTTGTGCGACCTGGATTTTCAATTGTGAGATTCGGATCATCGGCAGCGAATACAAGGATTCATCGCTCGTATAGACTGAGCCATCGATCTTCGGAATCTGGGTGTGTTTGACAGCCGGCCACTGGGTAAGTTTACTGCCGACCACATTGACCAGCTGCTGCTCGGCGTGCACCAGGTTGATATTTGCCTGGTTCTTTTTGGTCTGCGCGTCGACGAACGCCAGTGTGGTCAGATCACGCTCGACCGGGCTCAGGTCCCCCGCCCGAAAGCGCTTGGCTGCCAGGTTCTTTAACTGGGTCATGATACGCAGGCGTTTTTGCGCCAGCTTGTACAGCGCGGCGGCTTTTTGATAGTTGGTCAGCGCGACCAACAACGCCACACCGGTCTGCAAGCGCACCAACTGGTATTCCAGTTTAGCCACCTGCAGCTTCAGGTTGCCGATCTTCGCGCGGGTCCGGCGTTTGCCCCGCCAGTCGATCGCCTGCGTTACCCCGATGGAATTGGTTTCAATATCCGTCCGTTCGTGCTCGAGTTCCAGCGCAGGATTATAGATAGGCAGCCCCCTGTCCCTTGCTATCGCTTTTGCCTCGTCCACCGCAGCCTTGGCCTTCAATACCTTGGGATTGGACTCAAGTACTGACTGCAAAAACCGCACGAGACTAGTTTGTGCTCCCGTCCTGCCCGGCGCAGCCTGCAGCAGCGGCGAGCTCAACATACAAAGCAGCACGATGAGTATTCTGATCCTGTCATTGGAAAACATACGCATAACCCGTTCTTCTTGATTTATCGATACAGACTGCCAGTGAGTCGTCGACCGCAACACATCAGTTCAAATAAAATGAACGCTATTCGATGTACCAGCGCGGTTCGCTCAACGACACTGGAAAAATTGCAGGCATACCCGGGCAGGCCGGGATTCTGCAGCGGCTAGGCCTGCCGTAAAGGGGGCGGAACAGGCGGTGTATGCCTGATAGAAAGATGGGAAAGAATGCGCGGCGTATTATAGACCCGTGCCTGGGACACCGCAACATGACTGCTGACGCTGATCGCACCGACCACGATATGGGTTCCGCCATGACAATGGTGGCCGCAGTCGGCATCAGCCGGCCCGTCGGGGCCCACCGCCAGCTTGCTCAGCTTGACCTTCTCGACCAAGTGATGCCAGGCTTTAGTAGTCTTGTTCGTCATCTGTCCAGGCGATTGACCGTTATCATGCTGGTGTGCCCGATGCGGAAAGAACGAATCGACAAACGTATCCGACGCCCAGGCTACGCCGTTGAGCAGCAGCGCCAGGATAACAAGCATCGATATGTATTTACGTTTACGCATTGGTCAATAAGGTCGGCAACCCGCCTGGTTTCTTAAAAATGTTTATTTTCATTCAATATCTATACCATGGGCAGCAACCACGATATTAATCCCTTCGCGTGTGCGAGTCAATAATCCACGCTTAATTTAATGTTATCTTGGGCGAATTGGATTAACTCACCCTTGTCAGTGACTTAGAAACCAAACCGATCAATCTGGGTTAACTTCAAACTAACACAAACCGATGTATCATTGTTCAATCAGGCTTCGCCTCTGCAGCCCGAAAATCAACTGCCGATACGCTGATAGACGGTGAAGTTGTTATATTTTCGTCAGGTTGTTATAGTTTTGCCGCAAGCAACGCTGTGACAAGGTGTAACACATCAATATTTGTTCGTTGGCACCTTCGGCTAGCCAAAATTGTTACGTTAATTGCAACTAATTGGCGTCAGACAGGTCTCAACTGAGTATCGCAGCAACAGGCGGACAACCGGACAATGATTGCACTTTTCAGACACAAAACACTGCAGCGCGGCATCACAGCCCTGCTGCTGGTCGTTGCTGTGTTTCTGCCGCTGCAGATCTCTTACGCCTGTGAGCTGATGCATGGTCAGCAAAGCACACACTGCTGCTGCACCGATGCAAAAAGCGGTTGTGAACATGGCGGTGGCTGTCGCGATCATTTCCCTGATACCGATCATCCTGCCGATACAAACCATGCCGACTGCTGCACACTGAGCCTTGATTCACCTGCACAGAGCATCGTCAGTACCACGTCGCTATCCATACACTGGCTGTTGGACAACACTGCCTCAGACCACTTGGTCAGTGCACAAGGCTACCGGCTGACCGGCCCAAGCCCTGTCGAGCCGCCGCTGATCATCGATGCGGTCGCTGCCAGCACCTTTACCGACAATCACCTGACCTACCTGCATACCCGGCGCCTGCGCGTCTGATCCTCACTGTCTTCTGCCTTTTACGCCCGTCCTGCAACAGCTGGGACGGCAAGTGTTCAATACGGCCCGTTCAGTACCGTACGCTCTCATCGCAGTATCGTCCGTGCTGAGAAAACAAGCCGTGCAACTTGAAATCATGGAATACTACAGGAGAGATCGCGTGAATCAGCAAAGTCACACCAGGATACTGGCCGTCGTGCCGGTATGCTTTCTGCTGCTAAGCACAGGCATCGATGCCCACGCCGATAGATCACATAAAACCTATCCGCGGCAACGGCTCGATGCAGAATGGCTGGTCAGGCAGGTCCTGGCGCGCAATCCCGGTATTGCGGCGCTGCGGCAGAAATGGCACGCTGCCAGGGCCTACAGCCGTCGCGCCGGTGCCCTGGCTGATCCGACCCTGTCCTACAGCCTGGCCCCCGACACCATCGATGTCCCAGGCAGCAGCCGTGGTGAAAAATATATGTTCTCACAGACGATCCCCTGGCCTGGCAAACGGCGCCTGAAAAGGCAGTCAGCCGAGTCAGAGGCCGAGGCAGTGGCACACAACCTGGCAGACCTGAAACTCAAACTGGCCGCGGCGGCAAGAATGGGTTTCGCCGACTGGTACTATATCCATCAGGCCTTGTCGATCAATGCGGCGGACCAGAAACGCTGGCAGGAGTATCAACGCATCGCGATCAAGAAATACGGCCTTGGACAGGTTTCCAAGCAGGACGCGATCAAGGCAGAGGTTCGCCTGACCATGCTCAAACACCAGGCGATCGTGCTGCGCCGCAAGCAGAAACTGGTCCGGATCTATATCAACCAGTTGCTGAACAACATGCCCGACGCACCGCTGCCGCGGCCTGTGCGCCTGCGGCTGCCACGCCACAAGCCGGATCTCCGGCGCCTGCGTGCGCTTGGGCGGCAACATCCGCGGTTGCAGGCCTTGCAGGCAAAACTCAAAGCCTCCGAGTTGAAGGTCAAGCTCGCGCGGCGTAACTACTATCCCGACCTGAAACTGATGGCCGGCTACAACAGTTTGTGGAACGACGAAAGCAAGCGAACCACCATCGGCATAGGCATCAACATCCCGCTCGGACGCAGCAAGCGCCGCGCCGAGATCGATCAGCGCAAGGCACAGACGACCGAGCTCTACTGGAAGATCCAGCAAAGACGCAACAGCGTGCTCGCCGATATTCAGCGCCAGTACGAAAAACTGCTGGAAAGCCGGCACACGCTCCGGCTGTTCCGTACCAGCCTGCTGCCACTGTCACGTGAACACCTGCACGCCGCGACTGCCGACTACCAGGCCGGCAAAGGCAGTTTTCTGGAACTGGTCGACGCACAGAACAAGCTGAGCCGGACACGGCTGCAATATGCCCAGGCGCTGGCACAGTACAGTAAACACCTGGCGCACCTGCTGCAAAAAAGCGGTGTGCTACAACTGGATTCGATAAAACCAGGATCAAATCATGAGTCGCAGTAAATACACTCTTATCCTGCCGGTGGTATTACTGATCACACTGGCCGCCTGGTGGTTGTGGCCTGCCGGTGACAACACCCGGTTCAAAGGCAAAGACTACCGTGCCGGGAATTACCAGGTAAAGATCGCCGTCGATCCGGCGAAACCGCGTACCGGCTCCAACACACTCTGGCTGCAACTACGCGATACTACTGGCGCACCGGTGACCGGCGCCAGGATCGAGGCGGTCGCGGTGATGCCGGCCATGGGTTCGATGCCGGAGATGCGCGCACCGGTGGAAATCACCCACCGCGGCAACGGACTGTACCGTGGCCGATTCGAACTGTCCATGGCCGGCGCCTGGCCACTGACTGTTACTATAAAATCAGCCGCACAGGGGAATGCCGCACTGCAGTTCGATCTGAAAACCAGCCGCCCCGGCCTGCGCCTGGAGAATGCCACCGAACCAAACCCGGCGGCAACACCTGCCGTCGCCGGCAGCAAACCTGAAACCACCGGCAATGGCTTCACGCAGGCCGGCAACTACCGGATCCGTGTGCAACTGACTCCGGACCCGCCACGGGCCGGCCGCAACCAGGCCCGTATCGAGATCCAGTCGAAAACCGGCCAGCCGGTCACGGGCGCCAAAGTCCGCGCACTGGTACAATATCACGGCGCAGATGGCACACCAGGCAAAAAGATCACGCTCAGCGTCACCGAACTGGGTAAAGGCCTTTACCAAGCTGAGTTTACACTGGACAAGCCCGGCAACTGGCCACTGGCACTGGACGTCGAGACACAGTCCCTGGGGCATGGCGACCTGGTCTACGACATGACCACCGGCAAGAAGAAACTGGCACTCAAGACATCCACGCCTGACGGAATCTCACACTACACCTGCTCGATGCACCCCTCGGTCAAATCGAAAACGCCCGGCACCTGCCCGATCTGCAGCATGAACCTGGTGCCGGTGACCAAGAAAGAGAGCAAGTCCGGCATCATCCGTATCGGTGCCAAACGCCGCCAGCTGATCGGCGTCACCACCGGCAAGGTCACCTACCGGCGCTTTGTCAAAACCATTCGCGCGGCCGGACGCGTGACCTACAACGAATCAAAGATTGCAGACATCGCATTGAAGTTCAACGGCTGGATTGGAACGCTGCACGCCGACTATGTCGGTGCCTACGTCAAGAAAGGCGAACCGCTGTTTACGCTCTACAGCCCGGACCTGATCTCTGCCCAGGAAGAATACCTCGAAGCGATCCGTAAGCGGCGCAAGCGCACAGATCCACTGGTCGCCGCGTCACGGCGCCGGCTGTTGCGCTGGAATATCAGCCAGGCACAGATCGACAGACTGGTCCGTACCGGCAAGGTGCTGGAATATATTCCGATCTTGTCGCCGGTGACCGGCACGGTGGTGAAAAAAAATATCGTCGCCGGCACCGCCGTCAAGGCCGGTCAGACCCTGTTGCGTATCGTCGACCTGTCGACCGTCTGGGTCGAAGGACAAATCTACGAATACGAACTGGCCAGCGTCAAGACCGGCATGCAAGTCGAGGTGCTGCTGCCGGATGCGGCCGGCCCGCCGATCCCGGGTACGATTACCTATGTCTACCCCTTCCTGGAACAAGGCTCACGCACCAACCGGATACGGGTCGAACTCGACAACAAAGACGGCAAGCTGCGGCCGAACATGTACGCCCATGTCCATATCAAGGTGGACCGGGGCAAGAGGCTGGTGGTTCCGGAAAGTGCTGTGCTCTACTCCGGGTTGAACAGGGTGGTCTTTGTCGACCTGGGAAAAGGGCGGTTGCAGCCAAGAAAGATAAAAACCGGCGACCGGAACGAGGATTTTATCGAAGTGACCAGTGGACTGAAGGCCGGTGAGACGGTGGTGACTTCCGGAAACTTTCTGATCGGCGCTGAAAGCAAGCTTAAATCGGGAGTCGATCAATGGTAGACAAAGACTCGACTGACAGCAGCAACAAGCTGCTGCACCGCCTGATTGCCTATTGTGCCGAAAAGCCGTTGCTGACGTTGATCCTGGTCGGTGCGGCAACAGTCTGGGGCCTGTTCGCGTTACAAAAGACCCCGCTCGATGCGATCCCGGACCTGTCCGACGCCCAGGTCATTATCTTCACCCAGTGGCCGGGACGCAGCCCGGACCTGGTCGAGGACCAGATCACCTACCCATTGACCAGTTCGCTGCTG
>JALUUZ010000399.1 GCA_027021095.1 Gammaproteobacteria bacterium | reverse complement strand
CCGTCTGGCTTCCGCTGGCCGTGCCGTTGCAGTGGATGTCAGCGGCATGTTGTGGTGTGACATCGATGATCCTGCTGCCTACGCGCGTGCACAACGGGCGCTGTTGCAGCACGCGCGTGGCAAATCACGTGACGGGCCGGTCTCACGCTGGCTGAACCGGCCGCTGTCGATCAGCCTGTCCCGGTTGTTGGTGGCCACACCGGTCACGCCGAACCAGATCTCGCTGTTTTCCTTTGTACTGTCGGCCGTGGCGGCCTGGCTGTTTACCTGCCAAGGCTACCTGGCACTGGTCTTGGGCGGAGTGCTTGCACAGGCGGCCTCGGTGATCGATGGTTGCGACGGCGAGGTGGCACGGCTTAAATACCTGCGCAGTGACTACGGCGGCTGGTTCGATGCAGTACTCGACCGGTACGCGGATGCGCTGTTGTTGTTCGGCCTGACTTGGCATGCGCTGACGCAGAGTTCTGCAGGGACAGCAGCGCAGCTGGTATTGGTGGCCGGGTTTATGGCGATCATCGGTTCGTTCATGCTGAGCTACACGGCGGACAAATATGATGGCATGATGGCGCGGCGTTCGCAGGCTGCAGCCTGGTTGATGCCGTTTCGCCTCGGGCGTGATGTGCGGGTAATGCTTGTGTTTGTGGGCGCCTTGTTGAACCAGGTGGAGGCCACACTGTGGCTGATCGCGGTGCTGATGAACCTGGAGACATTGCGTCGGATCATCGTCTGCCGGGAGTCTTGTGTAAAATGACTCGACCCCGGTCCCTGGCGCAGCGCAGCAGCGAAGCCCGAATGCTGGATGCACAACAGCGGATCCTGGCATACATCGATCAGTCGGAGGTGCCGGAGGATCCAGCGCATGCGCGGAATACGCTGGCGTGGGTCCTGCGGTTGTGGCCGGAGGCCGACCCGGCGTTGCGCCTGGCGGCGCTGGCGCATGATATCGATCGCGCATCGAAGGATAAGGTGTGTCGTGACGACTACGGCGACTACGACAGTTTCAAGGCCGCGCATGCGCGTCACGGTGCACAGCTGTTACGCGCGCTGTTGGAAGACTGCAAACTCGACCCGGCGGCCATCGAGGAAGCCTGCAGGCTGGTGCGCCTGCACGAGACAGGCGGTGACCTGCGCGCGAACCTGCTGCGAGACGCTGACAGCTTGTCTTATTTCGAGGTCAATCTGCCGTTGTATTATCAGCGTGAAGGCGAGCATGAGACATTGAGGCGGTGTGCCTGGGGGGTGCAACGCCTGTCCGCTGACGCGCTCAGGCTGTTGCAGCAGTTTGAGTTCGCAGACCCGGAGATTCACCGGCTCGTCCAGCGGGTGCTCGACCCATAGTGTGCGCAGCACACCGAAGGATTTATGGTGGGGAAATATAGTGTGTCGAAGGATCGCCACGTGATACCACTTGATTTACCTTGGTGTTGGTGCGTACAACGCACCCTACCGGACCGTGCGCTGCCGTACTCTTTGCATGAACAACAATGCCATGGCAACCACCAGGCTCGGTAACCAGACGAAGAGCAATTCTGACAGCAGCGTGCGCAGCCCCCATTCGCTGAAAAAACGTGAGACGCCGATCGGTGATACTTGTATCGGGCGCCATGGCAGAAAATAGCGTTCTGCATCGAACGGCCAGAAGAATGCGACACCGAGGCCGCCGTTGGTGAAGGCATCGAGCAGGCCGTGTGACAGGGTCGAAAGAGAGATGGTCACAAAGATGAGCCACCGGCCGGCCTGGAGCTGGGCACTGAACAGGCTCGCAAGCAGCCCGGTCAACAGGGCGAAAGTAATCGAGTGGCTGAAGCCGCGGTGACCATACTCGGAGTGATACGGAATGCCGAATTTAAATGCCACGACATCCAGGTCAGGAAGGATTGACGCAA
>JALUUZ010000398.1 GCA_027021095.1 Gammaproteobacteria bacterium | reverse complement strand
GGACAACGCAATGAAAAACATAAAGACATTTGAGGGCAGCCTGGTGGTGCGTGATGCAAGGGTGGGGCTGATCGTCGCGCGCTTCAACAGCTTTATCGTCGACAGCCTGTTGCAGGGCGCTGTGGATACGTTTTTACGGCACGGGCTGGACGAATCGTCACTGCACGTGATCCGGGTGCCCGGCGCCTTCGAGATGCCGCTGGCGGCCAAGCGCGCGGCGGCGACAGGGCGCTACGATGCACTGGTCGCGCTCGGCGCGGTGATCCGCGGCGGCACACCGCATTTCGAGTATGTCGCCGGCGAATGCACCAAGGGCCTGGCGCAGGTGTCGATGGAGTCCGGTCTGCCGGTCGGATTTGGTGTGTTGACCGTCGACAGCATCGAGCAGGCGATTGAGCGCGCCGGCACCAAGGCCGGTAACAAGGGCGCGGAGGCGGCATTATCGGTACTGGAGATGTTGAGCCTGTTGCGCCAGTTCAGTTGACCGGCGGATGGACGCGAATGCGATCAATGCGCGCAAGCGCGCCCGGCGCCTGGCGATGCAGGCACTCTACCAGTGGCAGCTGTCGTCGATGGCTATGCATGACATCGAACGGCAGTTTCTCGAGCAGGAGGATTTCAGCAGGACCGACCGGGTCTATTTTCAGGAACTGATCGGTAAGATCGCGGCGGAAAAAGCCGAGCTGCTGGCACTGGCCGAGGCCGAAGCAGACCGCCCGGCCGATGAAATCGATCCGGTAGAGCTGGCGGTGCTGTATATTGCGCTGTATGAACTGAAATACCGTCTCGATGTTCCTTACCGGGCGGTCTTGAACGAAGCCATAGACCTGGCGAAGAAATTCGGTGCCGCGGAAAGTTACAAGTATGTCAACGGCATCCTCGACAAGGCGGCGAAGAAACTGCGTGTAACCGAGACCGGCACCTGACAGGCGTTGCCTGATGGCAGACACGGACACCAATCGGCAATTTACCGCGCAGCTGACCCGGTCTCTCGGTAAAGCCGGCGTGGATGTCTCGCCGCATGCCTCGATTCCATTACCCCCGGCACACAAGTTCGTCGTCACCACCGATACTCTGATCGCCGGACGCCACTTCCCGCTCGAGACCGGCGCAGCCGATACAGGGTACAAGGCACTGGCGGTCAACCTCAGTGACCTGGCCGCAATGGGCGCGACGCCTGTGGCCACCAGCCTGGTGCTCACACTGCCCGCGTTGCAGCCCGGGTGGTTGGACCGGTTTGCCGCCGGCTGGGCCGAGCTGGCGGTCCGGTACCAGGTCGTGATGTCCGATCTGCAGTGCCGCCCCGGCGGCCTAGCGCTGCACGTGCATGCCTATGGTGCGTTACCGGCATCACATTCCGGGTTGTTGCGTTCTCACGCCCGTGTCGGTGACCGGATCTTTGTGACCGGGACGTTGGGCGATGCGGCCTGTGCGCTGCAGTGCCTGGGTGCGCATGGGCAGGTGGAGCCGTTCCTGTTGTCGAGGCTGAACCGTCCGGCGCCGCGGCTTGCGGCCGGCCAGGCCCTGCTCGGCGTGGCCAATGCGGCGATCGATATTTCTGACGGCCTGGCTGCCGACCTGAATCATTTGTGTGCCCGCAGCGGGGTCGGAGCGAGAATCCAGTTGCAGCAGCTGCCGTTTTCGCCTGCCTTGTCTGCGGTGCAGGCGGTGGACAAGTGCTGGGAGTATGCCTGCGGTGGAGGGGACGATTACGAACTCTGTTTTACGCTGCCGGCGCACAAGGTGGAGCTGTTAAGGGCGAAACGACAGGCGATGCAGGTACCGGTCAGCATGATCGGCGAGATTGTCGAGCCTGCCGGGCTGTGCGATACTAACGTGGTCTTTTATACGCCTGATGACAAGGTATGGATTCCTCCCCGCAGTGGTTATG
>JALUUZ010000397.1 GCA_027021095.1 Gammaproteobacteria bacterium | reverse complement strand
AGAAGCGGCGAAAGAGCCTGTGCCACAGAGGCTCGGCCTGCTGCCGAATCTCATTGTAGCCGTACTGGGCGAGGCGTCGTTGTGCTTCCGCCGCAGTAAGGCCCTGTGTCAGGTCGGTCTGCAATGCCGCCGCAGACGCTGCGCTCGACTGGCGCAGGTAGTCGTCGGTCGCCTTCATGATCACGCCCACTCAGTCAGTGAATAATGACGCATGACCGCGCCAAGCAGGTCACTGCGCGTAATGATCCCTTGCAGGGTCTGCTGCTGCATGACCGGCATCGCGCCGATATGCCGTTCGACGAACACACGTGCGATATACTTGACGTCGGTATCGGCATCAGCGGTCAGCACCTGCGGTGTCATCAGCTGCGCGACACGTTCAACCGGCGGCCTGGCCGGCTGCTGCTGGTACTCCTCATTGAGCCCGGCTAAGTGGTGCAAGATATCACGGTCGGAAATGATTCCGACCAGGGTTCCGGCAGCCGTGACGACCGGCAGGTGGCGGAAGCCATGCGCCTGGAACTGTACCAGCGCTGCGGCGATACTGGTCTCCGGCGTCACTGTCTCGACTGGTGAACTCATCACCTGCGCGGCCCGCAATACAGCAGGAACCTGGCCGATCTGCTCGATACTGCGATAGGCCTGCCGGGCCTGATGTCCCTTGTCATCGACCGGACGTTCAGCAGACACTGCTTCGACCTTGCTGACCAATGGCTTTTTAAGCAGTTTGCCCACAGGCATGAGTTCATGACCGTTCAAGCCGTAAAGCGTAAAGTTGGTCATATTCTCCCCACTCTAACACGCCGTCTCTGCGACGGTCCAATACCGTACGCCTCCCTTTGTATGCTACAGCCTGAAAAGCCTGTCAGGTCACGACTGACGCAGCACTGCGCCCCAATACTGTGCTTATCCCCAACAGCTCGTCTGCCGCACGAAGCAGGTCCTGCAACACGGCCTGCGGATCCTGGTCCAGTCCCTCAGGACCTGGCCGATAACGCTCCAGGTAGACGCGCAGGGTCGCCCCGCCAGTACCGGTCCCCGACAGCCGGTACACCAGCCGTGCATCCTGTTCAAAAAAAATACGTATGCCCTGTTGTGACGTTTCGCTATGATCCACCGGGTCGGTATAGCTGAACTCATCGGCCTGCAGTACCTGCAGGCCGCCATGCCGTTGTCCAGCCAGCGCGGGAAGCCGGTCGCGCAACGCCTGTAACTGCTGCTCGACCAGTATGCCGTCCAACCGGTCGTAGTCATGACGGCTGTAGTAATGGCGTCCATAACGCCGCCAATGCGCCTTGACCAGTTGTTCGACCGACTTGCCGGTCACTGCCAGGATATTCAGCCAGTAGAGTACTGCCCACAGGCCATCCTTTTCGCGCACATGATCCGACCCCGCCCCAAAACTCTCCTCACCACACAGACTGATCCTGCCGGCATCCAGCAGGTTACCGAAAAATTTCCAGCCGGTCGGCGTCTGGTAACAGGGAATACCGAGCCGTTGCGCTACCCGGTCCACTGCCGCGCTGGTCGGCATCGAACGCGCGACACCAGCCAGGCCTGCCTGATAACCCGGTACGCAATCGGCGTGCGCCGCCAACAAGGCAAGACAATCCGACGGGTTGACGAAGAAACTTCTGCCCAGAATCATGTTCCGGTCACCGTCACCGTCACACGCAGCACCGAAATCGGGTGCACCCTGCGCATACAACATCTCGACCAGGGATCTGGCGTAAGTCAGGTTCGGATCAGGATGCCGGCCACCGAAATCGGGCAGAGGGATACCGTTGATCACCGTCCCTGCCGGTGCCTGCAGCCTGTGCTCGAGAATTTCGGTTGCATAGGGTCCGGTCACCGCGTGCATCGCATCGAAACACATACGGAATCTGCCGGAT
>JALUUZ010000396.1 GCA_027021095.1 Gammaproteobacteria bacterium | reverse complement strand
GGCGTATCTGGGCCGAGGCTGAACCGGGGCAGGGGGCACGGTTTTATTTTACCCTGGGGCAGGAGCACCGTGTGTAAAATAATGGCCACGCGACACGATACGGTTTGTTGTGATGATGATAAATATAATACACCCCGCTTCATCGTGACGGTGTGCGAAGCACCAAAGGATTTACAGCAAAGAAATATCACGCACCAAACAGAATCAACCAACCAACCGCGTCAACGCCTCACGGTATTTTTCCGCCGTCTTGTCGATGATCTCCTGCGGCAGCTTCGGGCCGGGAGGCTGCTTGTTCCAGTCGATCGATTCCAGGTAATCGCGCACGAACTGCTTGTCGAAGCTCGGTGGACTGGAGCCGGGCTGGTATTGGTCGGCTGGCCAGAAGCGTGATGAATCCGGCGTCAGCACTTCGTCGATCAGGTAGAGCCTGTCGTTCTGATCGATACCGAATTCGAACTTGGTGTCCGCAATGATAATGCCGCGTTCCAGTGCATAGCTTGCCGCGTCAGTGTATAACTTCAGGCTGATGGTTTTGACCTGCTGTGCCAGGTCTTCGCCCAGCAGTTCGCAGGTGTAGGCATAATCGATGTTCTGGTCGTGTTCACCGGCTTCGGCCTTGGTCGACGGGGTGTAGATGGGTTCCGGCAGGCGGTCGGCCATACGCAGCCCATCGGCGAGCTGGATACCACAGACACTACCGCTTTGCTGGTAGTCTTTCCAGCCGGACCCGATCAGGTAGCCGCGTACGATCGCCTCGACCGCAAGTGGTTTCAGGCGTTTGACTACGATCGCCTGGTCCTTGATCTGCTCGTACTCGGCGCTGTCAGTGATTACCTGCTCGAGCGGAATTTCAGCCAGGTGGTTCGGTATCAGCGAGGACATCCTGTCGAACCAGAAATTGGAAGTCGCGGTCAGTACCGCACCCTTGCCGGGTATAGGATCCGGCAGGACAACGTCGAACGCACTCAGGCGGTCGGTGGTGACGATCAGCAGGTACTCATCGTCGATTGCATAGATGTCCCGTACTTTTCCACGTTGCAGCAGGTCGAGACCTTTAAGTTCAGTTTGATAAAGCATAGTTGATCACTTTTGTTATGGGTTGTGTCATTAAAACCCGGGTTAAGCCGGTCCCAGGTGCGAGCAGTCTATTCATTCAGTTTTCCGGTATCGTGCAGCCGGCGGTCAATTTCTGCGCTGATTGCCATACTCACCGGTTCGATGATCAGTGCCGCATGTGCATGGTAGCTGTAGAGTTTGCACTGAATCGGCTGATGCAGATTGTCACGATGTTCGGTCTGGAAATGCATCCACGCAAAAATCGGTACATCATTCAGGCTGGCATCGACGCAGACCCAGTAGTCTTTATGCAGTATCACCTCGAGGTTCTGCAGCCCTTCGACCGCAAAGCGTATTTCCTCGTCGAGGCGTATCAGTGCCAGCCTGACCTGGTTGAACAGGGCAGGTTCGATCTGCGTTTCGTCAGTCTGGTAGCGTGGTAACTGTTCGAGCCGTGATTTCATCATCGGTTTTCAGTGTTGCCTTGCAGTGTTCTCCCTGTGTCGTTATCCGGTCAGCGAGGCGAACAGCTGCGGCAGTTTTTCAGGCAGCCGTTGCACATGGTCTACTATCGTATAGTGATTCTCGCCAAAAATACGTTTAACGTAGCTGTCTGCATTCTGATCCAGTGTCAAGCAGTAGGTCAGTACGCCGCGAGTATGAAGTTCTTCAACCGCCTTCTTGGTATCGTGCCGCAGGTGTTGCGGGTCACGTTCATCGATATCGGCCGGCTCGCCATCGGTGACCAGCAGTAACAGCTTGCGGCGTTCCGGCCGTTTCAGCAGATGCCGGCCGGCATGACGTATCGCCGCACCCATGCGGGTAGACAGTCCG
>JALUUZ010000395.1 GCA_027021095.1 Gammaproteobacteria bacterium | reverse complement strand
CGTCTGCGGTATTCTCGTCCAGGTCGGTGTCGAGCAAAATGACCGGCTGCCTGCCATTCATGTGCCCTTGCAGGACATACAGCCAGCCCCCGACCCAGACGGTACGCTGACCTATCGTCAACGCGACCTTTGCCGTCAACGGGCTGGCCCAGTCCGCAGGCTCCCAACGATCGGTTTCCTCCCTCTGCCTGCCCTGCTGATCCAGCTTCTGCTTGAAATAACCGGACCGGCTTACCAGGGTGACCGCCACCATCGGAACTTCAAGATCGGCTGCTGAACGCAGGGTATCCCCTGCCAGCACCCCCAGTCCGCCACTGTAGGTGGGAATCTCGTTTTGCAGCGCAATCTCCATCGAGAAATAGGCAATGCGGGGTTCATGGATAAATTCACTCAGCATAATGATCCATCCTTCTCCTTGCGCGTTTCCAACTAGCCCGCCTTGTCGTCAGGCTCGGTGATCACCCGTCTTGTGTCCACGGCACCAGACACAGTTGCAATTGGTATGTGTGCATTGCTGATCCTTGCGTTGACTGCGATAACGCCACTTGGCCCACGGGTATAACAAGCGTCTTCCAAGACCGGCATGATAGTGTTTACGCATTGCCACACGTACATCCTGCTTGTCCGAAAAACGCTTTAGAAAGAAACTGAACCCCCTGTTCCCAAGCAAATTGTACAACGCACGATTGACGATCGAGGCCTTTAGAAACGGTTCCAGTTCTTTGCGCCATAGCGCAGAATAATTCTCCCCGGTAATCAGGCTTCTCGCAGCAAGTATCCCGGAACTCATCGCGTAGCGGATTCCAAAGCCAAACAGCGTATCCTGAAAACCGGCCTGCTCGCCGACCACCAGGTTCTGGCCCTGCATCGCCGACTCGGGCAACAGAAAATTGCCCACTCCGCCATGCGGCTTTGGATCGCGCATCGTCAGTCCCACCAGCTTCTCAAAGGCCTTGACTGTCCTGTCTACATACACCTGCTCCTGCTTGAAACCGGTGAACATGCAGCTCTTGACCGTCCCACGCCCGTTCATGATCAACAGGTAGGCATAACCTCCGGGAGCCAGCGTATTGTCACAGATCACCCAAAAACCATCTTCGCTATCGGTGGTAAAATGGTAACCCACCGCGATCGCATCCGCCGCACGCGGGCCGATCGCCAGGATGCCGCGATGAGTGAGCGTTTTCAGGCGATGGTTGAATTTGACCTCGACACCAAGCGACAACGCCTGGCGCAGCAATGCAGTATCGAGCGAGTGCTCCTCTCCACCTCGCTCCAGCATATAGAACAAGGGCGCCGATTGGCTTTTGATCCTGTAGGTATGCCCACGCGAGTCGAAAGCCGTTCCCTGGTAGCAGGCCAGCTTCTCGAAACCAGTACTCAGTCCATGCTGTTGCATCCACTCCAGCGCGTCCTGTTCAGTCGTCCAATTCTCCAACCCTTGCAGGTCTCCGCCAAAACGCTGCCCTACCCCGCTGCGAGCCTCACTGACCTGCACCTCGAAACCGGCGCGTGCCAGGGTAATCGCCGCGGCCAGCCCTGCCGGCCCTGCCCCGGCAATCTGCACTTTCTCTTTTTGCATCTTATGCATCACCTCGCTCTACCGGTGTAGTCAGAAAATTTTTCCACTGCGAGACAGGAGGAAAAAACATCGGCTTGTTATGCGCGTACTCCTTGTAGTCCTTCTCGAACAACTGCAGCATCCTCTGTTCCTCTGCCTTAGACAGCCTGACATAGGCATAAAGCAGAACCGGTGCCATCAGTACGGTGAGCAACGTCGGCCACTGAATCAAAAAGCCGACAATCACCAGAAACAGTCCGGTGTATTGTGGATGGCGTACAAAGCCGTAGACCCCGTCGGTCACCAATCTACCATGCGCAGCGTGTACCTGT
>JALUUZ010000394.1 GCA_027021095.1 Gammaproteobacteria bacterium | reverse complement strand
AGAGCGTATCCGTTACACCACGTCGCATCCATTGGAAGTGTCCGACAGCCTGGTCCAGGCACATGCCGATTTTCCGCAACTGGCGGCACACCTGCACCTGCCGGTGCAGACCGGGTCGGACAGGATACTCGCGCTGATGAAGCGTGGGCATGATGTCGCGTTTTACAAGGACAGGGTTGCCCGGTTGCGGCAGGCGCGGCCTGATTTGAGTATTTCCTCGGATTTTATCGTTGGTTATCCGGGTGAAACACGAGAAGACTTCGATGCGACGATGGCATTGATCGATGAGATAGGGTTTGATTATTCCTACAGTTTTATCTATAGTGCGCGTCCCGGCACACCTGCCGCCGCCCAGGCGGACGATGTGCCGGTGGCGGAGAAAAAGAGCAGGCTGGCGTTGCTGCAGCAGAAAATCAACCAGCTTGGGCTGCAGATCAGCCGGCGCATGGTGGGTACAGAGCAGACGGTGCTGGTGACGCAGCTGTCGAAAAAGGACCCAAACCAGCTTGCGGCGCGTACCGAAAACAACCGGGTGGTGAATTTCGATGGTGAGGCATCGTTGATCGGTCAGTTTGTCCGGGTCAGGATCCTTGAAGCCCTGCCGAACAGCCTGCGGGGCGAACTGGTCGCCGAGCAGACGGCTGCATTGAGTCTGTGCAGTCATTGAGTGGCAGGATGCTGCGGGTGGTGGTATGGAGGACACTAAAGATGCAGTTTTTATACAGGAATCAAACATAAGTCTGACCGATGAAAAGCCTACAGAAAGTATCAGATTGGCATCGAATACCACTTGCTCCCGGGCAGGGAGGGTGCCATACTTTTGGTATGAGCGTCCAGATCTCTCCGGAACCGGTTGCCATTTCCTCCATAGAGCTGTCCTGTCAATTCTAGAATGACCCTTGACATGAGCCCTGAGCACGCCCCTGTTTCTATGGATTTTCATATCGAGCCTGAAGACAATCTCAGGCTGGCGAACCTGTGTGGCCAGTTCGATGAGCATATCCGTTTGATGGAGCGCCGGCTCGGCGTGGAAATCAATAATCGTGGTAACCGGTTTCAGGTCATCGGTGACAAGACATCGAGTGAACTGGCAAAGACCGTACTGTGCAAGCTGTATGATACGACCCGGCACGAAGCCATTTCATCGCGCGAGGTGCATCTGTGCCTGCAGGAGGCGGGTATCGATGAACTTTACCGCCAGGAAGAAGAGCCCGCACAGGACGCGGTCGTTCTCAAACTGCGCAAGACCCATATCCGCGGCAGGGGGCTGAATCAGCATTACTACCTGAAAAACATGCTGACCCACGATATCAGTTTCGGTGTCGGGCCGGCCGGTACCGGTAAGACTTATCTTGCCGTGGCCTGTGCGATCGATGCGTTGGAACGGCAGAGTGTGCGGCGCCTGGTGTTGACCCGCCCGGCGGTGGAGGCCGGCGAGCGCCTGGGGTTTCTGCCTGGCGACCTGGCACAGAAGATCGATCCGTACCTGCGCCCGTTGTATGACGCGTTGTATGAAATGCTGGGTTTTGAGCGGGTTGCGAAACTGGTCGAACGCAATGTCATCGAGATTGCACCGCTGGCCTACATGCGTGGCCGTACTTTGAACGATGCGTTCATCATTCTGGATGAGGCGCAAAATACCACGGTCGAACAAATGAAGATGTTTCTGACCCGTATCGGTATGGGGTCTACTGCCGTGGTGACCGGTGATATCTCACAGGTGGACCTGCCCGGGAACTGCCGTTCCGGGCTTCGGCATGTGATCGATGTATTGAGGAATGTCGAAGGCATCAGTTTCACTTTCTTCAGCGCGCGGGATGTCGTCCGCCACCCGCTGGTTCAGCGTATCGTCAAGGCCTATGACAGGTCGGAGCAGGGGAAATAGCGATGCCGTTGGCCGAGACCGGTGCCCGGGGCACAGACTACGAGTGCATCACCGTGCAGTATGCCGTCAGTATGCAGGAGCGGGCAGCGGCGGCGGTGCCCGCCGAAGACAAGATCAGAACCTGGTGCCGGCACTTGCTGCAGCGCCTGCATGTGGACGGGGAAGTGACACTGCGCATCGTTACCGAGTCGGAGATGCAAGGACTCAATGCACAGTACCGCGGCCAGGACAAAGTGACCAATGTATTGTCTTTTCCGTTTACAGCACCTGAAGAGGAAAGGGCTGAATACAGCATTGAAATACCGGTCAGGCTGTTGGGGGATATCGTGTTGTGTGCCACGGTGATCAGCCGTGAGGCGGTGGCACAGAACAAGCGTTGTGATGCGCATTGGGCGCATATGGTCGTGCACGGGGTCTTACATCTTCTCAATTACGACCACCAGGAGGTGGAAGCGGCAGACGAGATGGAGCGCCTGGAAACAGAAATGTTGCGCGAACTCGGGTTTCCGCCACCTTACGAAACCGGGTAATGATCCGGTGACGATGAAAGAATCCGTTAAAAACCTTAAGGAGCAATGCAGTAAGCAATGACAGAAGAACACCACAGTAGTAACGGGCTCGCCAGTGTTACCTGGCTGGACAAGCTGCGCAGTGCGTTTGCCACCGAGCCAAGGGACAGGGACCAGTTGATCGAGCTGTTGCGCGAGTCGCAGCGGCGCAGCCTGTTCGACACCGATGCCTTGGCAATGATAGAGGGGGTGCTGCAGGTTTCGGAGATGCAGGCGAGGGACATCATGATTCCGCGCTCACAGATCGTCGTCCTCGAGCGCGACCTAGAGATCGACAAGATGCTGCAGACCATTGTCGGTTCGGGGCATTCCCGGTTTCCGGTGATCGGTGATACCCGTGATGAAGTGGTCGGGATACTGCTGGCGAAAGACATGCTGCGAATCGTGGTCGAAGGCAGACAGGATACGGTGGTGATCCGTGACATACTGCGGCCGGCCGTGTTCGTGCCGGAAAGCAAACGCCTGAACGTGCTGCTGAAGGAATTTCGCAGCAGCCACAATCATATGGCGATCGTGGTCGATGAATACGGTGGTGTGGCAGGAATCGTCACGATCGAGGATGTGATCGAGCAGATCGTAGGTGAAATCGAGGACGAGCACGATGTCGAGGACGAAGGCAGCTTTATACTCGAGCACGACGATTCGAAATACACGGTCAAGGCACTGACCCCGATCGAGGAATTCAATGAACACTTCGGTACGGATTTCAGCTACGAGGAATACGATACCATCGGCGGCTTGTTGATGAAAGAACTGGGACATCTGCCAAAGCGTAACGAAAAGGTCCGGATCGGTCATCTGACTTTCAAGATACTGCGTTCGGATACGCGCCGGATTCACCTGGTGCAGGTGACCGTCGACCCCGAGGTCACTGCCAGCTCCAACGCTTCCTGATCGACCGCATCGCTGAACCGTTTCCCTGTCGGCCGTGATACGGTGACGTAACCGTCCTGCCTGGCGATTCAGCCTGAAAGCATGTACGATAGGAGCCTTGCCGGTCTCTTTCTCCAGAAAAGAATAATGTCTGTCGTAAAGCTGTTGCGTAGAACACTTGGTATGACGCTGCTTGGGGCGTCGCTGGTCTTTGCCTTTGCGCCCTTTTACCGTGCGCTGCTGGTACTGATTCCGCTGGTGTTGTTGTTGTACGGTTGTCACGGGCTTGCACCGGGCGCGGTGTTCCGGCGTGCCTGGTGGTTCGGGCTTGGTTATTTCCTTGCCGCGGTCTACTGGATCTATTTCAGTATGCATGTCTATTACCGTATCCCGGCGTTCGTTGTGGTGTTGATGATCGCCGGGCTGGCTGCCTGGCTGGCGCTGTTCCCGGCGCTGGCGCTCTACCTGACCCGGAAACTGGCGAAACCTGCGCACACCGCTTTTTCATCCGCTGCCGTGCTGGTGCTGCTGCCCGCGCTGTGGACGCTGTTCGAGATGCTGCGTGGCTGGTTACTATCGGGGTTTCCATGGCAGTCGGTCGGCTACAGCCAGGTAGGCACCTTGTTGCAGGGGCTTGCACCATTGTTCGGTGTCTACGGTGTCAGTGCGGCGGTGTTGGTGCTGGCAGCCGTGTTCTATCTCGTGCTGCTTCCGGTGCGGCGGCAAAGTCCGGCAGTGTTCTATACAGTGGTTGGTGTGTATTCCCTGGTTGCGCTCTTGGGGTGGAACTGGCTGGGTGTGATGCTGCTGCTGGGCGGGTTGGCATGGGGGCTCTATCAGAAGCAGCAGGCCGTCTATGCAGGAATCGCTGTGCTGGTGCTGGCCTATGCCGGCAGCCTGATCCCCTATAGTCAGAAAAACGGTGCCGCACTCGATGTCGCGGTGGTGCAAGGCAACGTACACCAGGCAGTGAAGTGGTCGCCGGCCGGGTTGCAGCAGTCGATCCAACGCTATTTGAGCTTGAGTAAGCCGCATTGGAACGCCGACCTGGTGATCTGGCCGGAAACGGCGCTCCCTGAGTTTCTTGGCCGTTTGCGGGAAAACGTGATCCGGCCGGTGCAGCAGAGTTTTCTCAAGGCCGACAAGGCCACGCTGTTGATGGGAGTGCCGGTGGAGACGAAGAATGCGGTGACCGGCAAGACCGCGGCGTACAACAGTGTCGTCAAAGTGACGGCAAACGATCTTCAGCGCTACGACAAGAAGCACCTGGTGCCGTTCGGAGAATTTATGCCGTTTCCATCGGTGCTCGGCGGGTTGTATCAGGCGGTGGGACTGGAGCAGGAGAATTTCGTCTCCGGTGCCGATGTGCAGCGTCCGCTCTATGTCAACGGCCATGAAGTCGGTATCTCTATCTGCTACGAGATCGTTTTCGGTCACCAGGTCAGCCAGGCATTGCCTGATGCGGCCTTTCTGGTCAATTTCAGCAATAACGCGTGGTTTTACAACCCACCCAGGCGGCCTGCAGCACAGGCGCGGTGGGATCCGGCACGCGCAGGCTACCGGCCCGGCGGCAGCCAGGCCGGTGTACGGGTGCTGTACAATGCCTGGCGTGGAGATTCACTGGAGGCCTATCAGCACCTGCAGATACTGCAGATGCGCGCTCTGGAGACATCGCGCTATATCATCAGCACGACCAACGACGGGATTACCGCGCTGGTCGGTCCCAACGGCAGGGTGCTCAGTGCCCTGCCACGTTTCCAGCAGGGGGTTTTGCGGGTGCGTCTGCAGCCCTTACAGGGTGCGACACTCTACGTGTTAACGGGAGATTACTTGCTGCTGGCGTTGGCGGTTTTTGCGGTATTTTTGTTCATCCGTACGGCAAAAAAACATAAAATCCAGGCATAAGCTTTCATCTATTGTTAAAATGGCCGGGTTTCAGGTTGTAGCAGGACTCATGAACGCACAATATAATCCACAAGAAGTAGAACATAGTGCTCAGCAGCACTGGCAGCGTAACCAAACCTTCGTCGTTACCGAAGAGCCGGACCGGGAGAAGTTCTATTGTCTGTCGATGTTTCCCTACCCCAGCGGCCGCTTGCACATGGGGCATGTCAGAAACTATACCATCGGTGACGTGATCTCGCGCTACCAGCGCATGTGCGGTAAGCACGTACTGCAGCCAATGGGATGGGATGCGTTTGGTATGCCGGCGGAAAACGCCGCGATCAAGCATGGTGTGGCACCGGCAAAATGGACCTATGAAAATATCGACTATATGCGCGGGCAGCTTCAGCGCCTGGGTTTCGCCTATGACTGGAGCCGGGAGATTACGACCTGCAAGCCGGAGTATTATCATTGGGAGCAATGGCTGTTTACCCGGTTGTATGAAAAGGGGTTGGTTTACAAGAAAACCGCGCCGGTCAACTGGTGTCCGAACGACATGACGGTGCTGGCCAACGAACAGGTCAAGGACGGGCGTTGCTGGCGTTGTAACACCACGGTCGAACGCAAGCAGATCTCGCAGTGGTTCATGAAAATCACGGACTATGCAGAAGAGCTGTTGGCCGATATCGACAAGCTCGACGGCTGGCCCGAGTCGGTCAAAACGATGCAGCGTCACTGGATAGGCCGTTCGGAAGGGGTGGAGCTGGAATTTGCGGTGCCGGGTGCCGAGCCGCTGCAGGTGTACACCACGCGCCCTGACACCTTGATGGGCGTTACTTATGTGGCCGTGGCGGCCCAGCACCCGCTTGCGTTACAGGCGGCTGCCGGTAATCCAGCGTTGCGGCGGTTTATCGACGAGTGCGAGAAACAGACGACAGCAGAAGCGGCGCTCGAAACGATGGAAAAGAAGGGTATGCCGATCGGTATCGATGCGGCACATCCGGTGACCGGGGAGGCGGTGCCCGTGTGGGCGGCCAATTTCGTGCTGATGGGTTATGGGACCGGTGCGGTGATGTCGGTGCCGGCGCACGACCAGCGTGACTATGAGTTTGCGGTGAAGTACGACTTGCCGATCAAGCAGGTGATCTTCGCGGCGGGTACCGGGGAAACCGCCGATGTCAGCAGCCAGGCGTACACGGAAAAAGGGGTACTGGGCGACTCGGGGCAGTTCGATGGTTTGACTTCGGAGGCTGCGTTCGATGCCATTGCCGACTGGCTTGAACAGCACGGCAAGGGACGGCGTCGGACCCACTACAGGCTGCGTGATTGGGGCGTATCGCGGCAGCGTTACTGGGGGGCGCCGATTCCGATCGTCCATTGCCCGCAGTGCGGCATGCTGCCGGTGCCCGAAGACCAGCTGCCGGTCGTGTTGCCGGAAGACGTGGAGTTTGACGGGGTAGGCTCGCCGATCAAGAAAATGCCGGAGTTCTACCAGACCCGTTGCCCGCAGTGTGGCGGGGCGGCCGAGCGTGAAACCGACACCTTCGATACTTTCTTTGAGTCTTCCTGGTATTATGCTCGCTATGCATGCCCGCAGTTGCCGGATGCAATGCTGGATCGGCGCGCTGACTACTGGTTGCCGGTCGATCAGTATATCGGCGGTATCGAGCACGCGGTGATGCATTTATTGTATGCGCGTTTCTTCCACAAGCTGATGCGTGACAGCGGGCTCGTCGAAGGAGACGAGCCTTTTACACGCTTGTTGACGCAGGGCATGGTGGTCGCAGAAACCTACCAGCGCGAGCAGGACGGTGAGACGGTCTATGTCGCACCGTCCGAGGTCAGCGTCGAACGTGATGACAAGGGACGGATCGTCAGCGCGCGGATGAAACAGGATGGCAGCCCGGTCAGGCTTGGTGGCATCGAAAAGATGTCGAAGTCCAAGAACAACGGTGTCGATCCTCAGGCATTGATCGACCAGTATGGTGCGGATACGGTACGCCTGTTTACGATGTTCGCGGCACCGCCGACGCAGTCGCTGGAATGGAACGACGACGCTGTTGAAGGCGCTTACCGCTTCCTGCGGCGCTTGTGGCGCCTGGTCATGTCACCGCAGAACCTGTCGGTGCTGCAGGCCTGGTTTGCAGGCGGGCAGGCGCCTGGCTATGACTGGCAGGATCTGCCGGCCGAGCTGAGCAGGGTTCGCAGTGAAATACATGGCTTGTTACAGCAGGTCAATCGGGATGTTGACAAGTACCAGTTCAACACCGTGGTCGCAGCCGGCATGAAAATGCTGAACCTGTTATCGCCACTGGCGAATGCAAGTGAACCAAATACCGGGCAGGACCCACAACAGCAAGCCGCGAGTGCCGTGCTTGCCGAAGGTACTGATATCTTGCTGCGTATCCTGTACCCGATCGTACCGCATATTACCCATGCGCTGTGGGTCGCGCTGGCACGTCCCGGTGAGATCGTCGATGCCAGCTGGCCAGCGCCGGACCCCCGGGCGCTGGCAGTCGAGCGCCTGAGCATGCCGGTCATGGTCAATGGCAAGCGCCGGGGCAGCATCGAGGTGATGCAGGCCTGGGACGCCGCACAGATCGAGCAGACTGCGCTGAATGAGCCGAACGTAAAACGGCATCTCGAAGCCTTGACCGTGCGCAAGGTGGTGATCGTGCCTAAAAAGCTGGTCAATATCGTTGCCAACTAGCCCGCCTTTCTCGCCACCGTTCGTCGCAGTAGAAGGGTGGTGAGACTGAGCAAAGGCATGCCTTTAGGCCGTCACCACGGCAGGATGGTGAATCATCGCAGGCCAGGCGATACCGGCCGGCGGAGTGTTGGATGACAATAATCTCAGGATGGAAAAAATGAACAGAAGAATAAAATGTTATTTGCTGTCAGGGTTGTTGATGACGGTCGTATTGTCTGGTTGTGGGTTTCATCTGCGTGGCAAGCTTCCGCTGCCGCCGGAGTTGAGTGTCGTGTATATCAAGTCCAATGATCTGCGGCTGGCGGATCAGTTGGAGGTCGGGCTGACCGGTTCCGGTGCCACGGTCACCAAGTCGCAGGACAAGGCGACCGCTGTACTGACGATCTACAACGTCGGTGTCAACCGCCGGATCCAGTCGGTCGGCGGCCTGGGGCGTGTACGTGAGTATTCACTGCGGCTGACGGCGACTTTCGACATCAAGACCAAGGATGGAAAAGAAGTCCTGAAACGGCAGAGCGTATCACTGACACGGGATTATTCGTTTACTGAAACCCAGGTGGTCGGCAAATCGGTGGAAGAGGAAATCATCATCAACGAGCTGCGCCGTGACATCGTCTTCGAGATCATTCGCCGTGTGCGTTACAAGTTGAAGTCGAAACGCAGGTCTGCCGGGAACAGATAGCGCCGCGGTGAAGCTGAACAGTGAACAACTCCAGGCACAGCTCAGCAGGGGGCTGGCCCCGGTCTACCTGGTCAGCGGTGATGAGGTGCTGCTGGTCCAGGAGGTGCTTGAAGCCTTGCGCCAGGCTGCTGCACAGGCCGGCTACAGTGAACGCACAGTGCTTGCCTAT
>JALUUZ010000393.1 GCA_027021095.1 Gammaproteobacteria bacterium | reverse complement strand
ATCGACATGCACTGGCTGGCGCAGTCCACAGGCTTTGCCGAATACAGGGTAGACGCCGAATTTTTTTATAAACCCGGCGATCTCGGCAATATTCCTGTCTTTTCCATAGCCGTAGATCATGGTCGGGCGCAACACTACCCAGTGGCAGTGGTTCTGAGCGCACCAGTCACTAAGTTCTTTTTCCGCTTTGGCAAGCTGCTGTGCCACAATGCGTTCATCGCGGTTGGCGGAATTGGCTTTGGAGAAGCGGCTGGTTGAGCTTAGGGCGATTATTTTTTGCGCGCCGTAGTCTTTCAACAATGAAAGATGTGCCGGCAGAGTCCAGAGCGGGGCGGTACAGATCCAGTGGCTGATCGGTTGCCGGTCTGCCGGGGCAGACAACGAACGCCAGGTGACTTGCGGTTTCGTTTTTGGGCTGATTTTCACCTGGCGGGCTTGAGGTTGCCTGGAGAAAGCAGCGACGTGTCGCCCGCTGGCAGCGAGTTTGTCCAACAGTACTCCGCCAACGAAGCCAGAAGCGCCGATCAGGCCGATTTGTGATCTGTCATTTGAACGCAAGTTTATTGGCCACGCGCCTTGCGAGGATGCGTACAGCGACTGCACAAAAACGCAAGCATACCCCGGTGCGGACACACCACATCAGTATTCCAGGATACTGGAATTTGAAATGCCGGCGATAGAAGGTCAGCATGCCCTTGTGCTTATGCCATTCGACAGCCAGAGGATGGTCTTTGCTGCAGACGCCTTTCAGGTGCGTCAGCCTGGCCTGGGGCACGAAAAGAATCTGCCAGTCGTTCTTACGGAACTGCATGCACCAGTCCAGGTCCTCGCAATGCACGAAGTAATCCTCAGACATCAGGCCGACCTGCTCCAAGGCGGATCTTCTGACCAGCATACAGGCACCGGAGATGGCCTCGACATTCACTGGCTCTGCAGGAACTGGTTGCCGGTGCAATAGAAAGTCTGAGAACAGCTTCGGATAGCGTTTTCCAAGGACTGACAGGCCCGTCATACGTACGAACGTACGCCAGGGTGTCGGTACGGCACGCCGTCCACCGGGCTGCTCTGAACCATCCGGATTGAGCAACAAGCCACCAGCCATCCCTGCCTTTGGTGATGCCTGTAACTTTGTTAAAAGGTTCTTAACAAATCCCTGTTCAACGACACAATCAGGATTCAGGTACAGGATAAATTCACTGTCCGTCAACCGGGTGCCGATGTTACAGGCCTTGGCAAACCCGAGGTTCTGTTGGTTGCGGATAATACGCAGTCTGGGATCGTCTTGGAACGTCAGGTCCAAAAACTCAAGACTGCTGTCAGTCGACGCATTGTCGACGACGATGATATCGAGCGCGATATTCGCCGAGGCACCGGTGTTGTTCGCGTCGTTGAGTAAAGAAGCAACACATGCTTCTAGTACTTGGCCGGCGTTGTAGTTGACGATTATTACTGAAATCCAAGTCGTTGTTTTTTTAGCAGAGTGAACAGAGGTAGCAGTTGGAGCATAGATCGTGTTTTGTTCTTTTGCTTGGGTCGGGATAATATCCATATTCTCCACTCAGTGATTGTTTGACGAGCAATTTTTCTTGACTAATGGCTATTATCTAGGCTTGGTTTATTTGTGGACTGCAAGTAAAACTGAATATGCTTCCAAGTGTAGCAGTTGTTTTTTTTTTGTCGATCTAGATGATATCTTCGAGATAAGAAATCATTGGAAACCTTGGTACTCTGCTTTTCCCTGACTATACTATCTTCAAGCTTCTGTTTATAGCTGCGAACAGTGTTCCGAATGAAGGATAAACAATAGTAGTACTGAGTACTGTTGGCAGCATGACGCTCGCGCCTTTTGCAATGGTTTGTGATTTTCGGATGAGAAGAACTGTAGCTATATCTGTAAAA
>JALUUZ010000392.1 GCA_027021095.1 Gammaproteobacteria bacterium | reverse complement strand
GAACGCAGCATGCAGAATCCCGATACACTGTTTAAAAAAATGGGCGGGCATTTTGCACTGTTTCCAGAACTGAAAATCGATTCGTTCTCATGGAAACCGATCAAACCGGCAGACATGCCCTCGAACAACAGTGATCAGGGAGAAACGGTGCATGCCAACCGTGCGACCCGCATCGAGATCAGCGGCCATCTCAACAAGTTCAATGGCGACTACCTGTACGCACAACGGCTCGTTGACCGGCTGATACAGTCGCTCAAAAACGACGGCTACTTCAGCAGCGTCAAGGCCGTCGAGCTGCCGGTCAACACGAACCCGGACACCACCGTGTCCGGGGTCTCCGGCGAGACCAACAAGGCAACACGCGTCAAATTCAGTATCCAACTGGTGACAGGAGAAAAGCCGGATGACTCTTGAGCCGGATTGGAACTACATGAAAAAACCGCTGATCATCTTCTCGGTCGCAGCGGCGCTGTGCCTGTCCGTGCTGGGCTGGGCCTATGCACACCTGGCCAGGCATGCCGACACCTACACCAAGATCACCCGGCAGATCCGCCAGCAGAAAGCGGCTATACGTCAGCATCTCACCGACACCGCGACGTTGAAAAAGTACCTCCACACCTACGCCAGGCTCAAGCAGCGCGGTGCACTGAACTCAGAACACCGGCTGGCGTGGATCAACAGCTTTCGGCGCGCAGTACAGCAACTGAAACTTCGCAGTGCCCGGTACCGGCTGGCGGCACGGCAGGAAGTCACCAAGTACTTTGGTATCAGTGCCGGCAATGTCCAGCTCTATGCCAGTACGATGGCGATCGATGTCGAGTTGCTGCACGAGGGAGACCTGCTGTCGTTGCTCGCGGTGCTGCGCAAGGCGCCCGGCCTGTTCAACGCTGCCTCCTGCTCACTCAGGGCCAAGGAGGCCAGGATCGTTTTCAATGCCCAGGCGAGCAATGTCGTGGCCCTTTGTCATATCAACTGGTACACCTTTGTCATCGACACCACGGAGAACCGCGATGCGCGACAAGCCAGTAATCCTTAGCGGCAGCCTGCTGCTGTTGCTGTCGGTCAAAGCCGCCTTCGTGCTTGCGGGCACCGACTTCGGCACGCTGTTCACTGACGCCGCGCAGCGCAACAAGCTGGACCAGCTGCGTGCCGCGCTGTCAAAGAGCAAAAAAGTCACGCTGCCGGCAAAACAAAAACAACCGCGGAAGAACATTCCGGCCACCCGCTATTACTCGGTCAAGGGCGTGGTAAAACGCAGTGATGGCAAAGACCAGGTGTGGATCAACGAACAAAGCCTGTCCACCGATTCGGCCGGCAAAAGCTACCATTTGATCCGTAACCCGGATGGCAGCTATTCAGTAAAGCTGAAAATTCCCGGCAAAGTCAAGCGGGTCGAGCTCAAACCCGGGCAAACCTACCTGCTGGACACGGACAAGACGATAGAGAACTACGATGTCGAACTGCCGAAGAAATCGAAATAGCACTGGCTGTCTCAAGCCACAGTCCGGCGCCGCTCTGCTGGTGATCTTGATTGTCGTCATACTGACTGGCGCAGCGATTTTCGTGACCTCTTATAACCCTTCGCGCTACAAGGTCAAGGCCAACAAGCTTTCCTCACGTGCGCTGCAGCATGCAAAAGACGCCTTGCTCGGATGGGCTGTCACACACCCGGATACCCCGGGGATGCTGCCTTGGCCGGATCATCCGACCGACGGCAACTATGACGGCAACAGCGACTGCCTGAACCAGGCTCCCGCCCACACCAACCTGAGCGGCCGGCTCCCGTGGCTTGGACAAACGGCACCCTGCGTGGCGCCGCTGAGCGGGCTTGGCATCCAGGCACTGGATGGCAGCGGACAGCGGTTCTGGTACGCGGCCAGCCCGAACCTGGTGTACGACTACAG
>JALUUZ010000391.1 GCA_027021095.1 Gammaproteobacteria bacterium | reverse complement strand
GGCGTCGACCGCCAACCTGGTTTCGATCCTGTCGGGCGCGGCCGGCTTCTACCTCGGGTTCCGGTTCGCCCGGCGGCGCGCACAGCGGTTGACCGCCGCCCCGGAAACCGCCCCGGTGATTCTGCGCCGCCTCTAGCCCGCCTTTCTCACCACCCTATATGGGCTTAACCCTCCCTGCCAGTGTGCTTGATTCTTTTTTAGGATATCACTATACTTCATTGATTTTTCAGGGAAATACCCGCATTCCTCGGGCAGGCGCCGGCGCGGTTCGTGTCTTGGTGCAGGAGTGTGTCATAATAGCGCCGGGTTTTTTCCAGTGACGACATAGAGCGGGATCTTGCAAAACCGAATAACGATTTATATCAAAACAGGGTGCCATCTATGTGAGCAGATGGTGGCCGAGCTTGCAGCCTGTCAACGGCAGTTCAACCTGGAGATCGATACCGTGGCGATCGAGGACAGCGAGGCGTTACTGGAGCGCTACGGCCATAAAGTGCCGGTGCTGGTCAAGGATGAACAGGAGATCTGTCATTATTTTCTGGACCAGGAGGCGCTGGAAAATGCACTCAACGAGACGATGGCAGACAGGCAATGACCGCAATCACTATGAAGAACATCAGAAATTTCTCCATTATCGCGCATATCGATCATGGCAAATCGACGTTGGCCGACAGGTTTATCCAGATCTGCGGCGGGCTGAGCGAACGTGAAATGCAGGCCCAGGTGCTCGATTCGATGGAGCTCGAGCGCGAGCGCGGAATCACGATCAAGGCGCAGAGCGTTTCACTGGACTATAAGGCTAAAGACGGTCAAACCTATCACCTGAATTTTATCGATACCCCGGGGCACGTGGATTTTTCCTACGAGGTGTCACGCTCGCTGGCGGCCTGCGAAGGTGCCTTGCTGGTGGTCGATGCGGCACAGGGTGTCGAAGCACAAAGCGTGGCGAATTGTTATACGGCGATCGACCTCGATCTCGAAGTCGTGCCGGTGTTGAACAAGATCGATCTGCCTTCCGCCGAGCCTGAGCGGGTCATCAACGAGATCGAGGAGATTATCGGCATCGGTGCTGAGGATGCAGTCCGGGTCAGTGCCAAGACCGGCCTTGGCGTGAAAGAACTGCTGGAGCAGATCGTCGAGCGTATCCCGCCGCCGGTGGGAGACCGGAACAAACCACTCAAGGCCCTGATCGTCGATTCCTGGTTCGACAATTTCGTCGGCGTGATTTCGCTGGTCAGGATCATGGAAGGTGAGCTGCGCCCCAAGGACAAGATCCGCATCATGTCGACCGGGCGCAGTTTCCAGGTCGAGAAGGTCGGGATCTTTTCACCGAAAAGGCAGGACCGCGAGCTGTTGGGCTGCGGCGAGGTCGGCTATGTCATTGCCGGCATCAAGGATATCGACGGTGCGCCTGTCGGCGATACCATCACGTTGGTCTCCAATCCGGCTGAGGCGGCCTTGACCGGGTTTCAGCGGGCGCAGCCGCGGGTGTTTGCCGGCCTGTACCCGGTGGACTCGGACGACTATGAGTCGTTTCGCGATGCGCTGCACAAGCTGCGCCTGAATGATGCGGCACTGCATTTCGAACCTGAGACGTCGCAGGCCTTAGGGTTCGGGTTCCGCTGCGGCTTTCTCGGCATGCTGCATATGGAGATCATACAGGAGAGGCTGGAGCGGGAATACAACCTGGAGTTGATCACCACGGCACCGACGGTCATCTATGAAATCCTCATGACCAATGGCGACATCGTGCATATCGAAAACCCGGCCTGCCTGCCGCCAGTCAACCAGATCGAAGAGATCCGTGAACCGATCATCGTTGCCAACATCCTGGTGCCGCAGGATCATGTCGGGGCGGTCATGAAACTTTGTATCGACAAGCGTGGTGTGCAGAAAGACATGCAGTATCTT
>JALUUZ010000390.1 GCA_027021095.1 Gammaproteobacteria bacterium | reverse complement strand
GGAGCGCGCAGGCAAGTAGGGTGCGTTGTACGCACCGCCACCATGACAGGGCGTATCGCATCACACGAAGATGCTTGTACAGGCTGGCTCGCCGACAGAGCGAAAGCCAGCCAGGACGTGCCATTGGGCCGTCGCAGTAGAAGGGTGGTGATAAATGCGGGCTAGCCCGCATTCATCCTGGATTCCAGCAAGCGGTAGCCCAGCGCCTCGGTAAGGTGTTGGTTTTCAATGCTGTCACGCTGCTCCAGGTCGGCAAGGGTCAAAGCGGTTTTCAACACCTTGTGGTAGGCCCGCGCGGACAGCTTCAGCTTTTCCATGGCCTGGACCAGCATAAGATGCTGTGCCTGTGACAGGCTGCAAAACTGTTCGATCTGCTTGTTTGCTAGCTGCGCATTCGACACACCGGCACGTTCAAGCTGGCGTGCACGTGCAGCCTCGACCCGCTCGCGCACTGTTGCGCTGTTGTCCACCGCTGCCGCCTGCCGGCCAAGCAACTCTGCACAGGACAGGCGTGGCACCATGACCTGTAAATCGATACGGTCCAGCAACGGCCCGGAAATCTTGCCGTGATAGCGCTGGATCTGGTCTGGAGTACAGCGGCAGGCACGCTGATTATCACCCAGATAGCCGCAGGGACACGGATTCATCGCCGCAACCAACTGGAAACTGGCTGGAAATTCCGCCTGGCGTCCGGCCCGGGAAATCGTCACCTTGCCTGACTCCAACGGCTCACGCAGCACCTCCAGCACCCGGCGGTCGAACTCGGGCAGTTCGTCCAGAAACAACACCCCTTGATGTGCAAGCGAAATCTCACCCGGCCTGGGAATCGAACCGCCCCCGACCAGTGCGGCTGCCGATGCCGTATGGTGCGGTGCCCGGAACGGGCGCTGCCTCCAACGCATAAAATCGATCGCCTGGTAACTGCTGGAAACCACCGCTGCAGTTTCGAGCGCCTGCTCCTCGGTCATCAGCGGCAGCAATCCGGGCAGCCGCGAAGCCAGCATGGTTTTGCCCGTCCCGGGCGGGCCGATCATCAGCAGGCTGTGTTCTCCAGCCGCAGCCACCTCCAGTGCCCGCTTGGCCTGTTGCTGGCCGCGAATCTCGTCAAGGTCATTGTCCACAGGCTGTACAGTGCCGGCCGTACTGGCGACGACCGGCGCGAGCATGGTCTGTCCCGCCAGGTGTGCGCAGACCTGCAACAGGTGCTCTGCACCATAGATGGTCGCCGCGCTGGCAAGCCCGGCCTCGTCACGGTTGGCAGCAGGACAAATCAACCGGCGGCCGTCCTGTCGGCACTGCAATGCTGCCGGTAATACCCCGTGCACACCACGCAGCGCGCCGTTGAGCGCCAGTTCTCCGAGAAATTCATAGTGTGTGAGGCTGTCGGCATCGACCTGGCCTGACGCGGCCAGGATACCGATTGCGATCGCCAGATCGAAACGGCAACCTTCTTTCGGCACATCCGCCGGTGCCAGGTTGATCGTTATCCGCTTGACGGGAAAATCGAAGCCGCTGTTCGTCAACGCTGCGCGCACCCGGTCCTTGCTTTCCTTGACCGCGGTCTCCGGCAGGCCGACGATCGACAGTGCGGGCAGGCCGCGCGCCATGTTGACCTCGACACTGATCAACGGTGCTTTCACCCCTTGCTGGGCACGACTGTATACGATCGCTATGGACATAGGCCTAGATCACAACGCTGAAGACCCGGATTATGATACAGTGACCGCTGTACAATACCTTGAGCTGGTTGCCATGCATCAAACGGCAACAGCCCGGCTTCGGCCTGTAGAAGGAGGTTTACCGATGAAAACACTGCCAGCATTGATCGCGTTCCCATGTCTGCTGTTACTGGCCTGCCAGGACAACAGCGGTAAAGCGCCCGGCCGCAAAACTACGATGGCAATGACCAGTGCGCCCAAGAACCCGGTGCAATGCAGGGTGCCCGCCGATTGCAAAGGCAGAATACGCATCCAGTGTGTCGGGCAATGGTCCTGCCAACAGGGAAAATGCGTCTACCACTGCACCAGCGGCACACCGGTTCTGCTAAAACCGGGACCTGCGCGGTAAGCCGTAGCGCACATGCCGAAACCTGGAACAAGCACAGTGCCTGCCCGCATTGCTCACCACCGTTCGTAGCGAGACAGCGCAAGGGTGCGGCATGTGCACCAATAATATGAATAATGACACGGCATGGAAGGGTCGCGTGTAGAAGGATCACCACGTGATACGATACGATTTTTCGAGGTACTGGTATATGCAACGCACCCCGCCCCATCGTAACGGTGTGCAAAGCACACCAAAGGATTTACACCAAGAAAATATCATACCCCAGAGTAGGGTGCGTTGTACGCACCACATCCCATGTGATTTGCTTTGACAGGCCATGACAATAACAACCCCCGCCTGAATGCTCCCGCGGTCCGATCCTGCCATATAAAAGTCACATTCCCTGCACAATTCGCCACGAGATCCACCCAGCCTGCGCATCTCCTGCTGACACAATACACGGCATCATCCTGCCGGGTTGCCACACCCGGCCCAACGAGTCCCGTCTGCGGGCTGGAATAAAACAACAGGAGTCCCACATGGAACAAACCTTCAAGTCCTTCCGCTCATGGCTGGACCAGGCTGTATTTATCCGCGTCCTGGTCATCGGCTTTGTCATCATTCTGCTGCAGATACCCATCTCAATGATCGAAAACCAGATCTACGAACGCCAGTCGACCAAGACAAAAGCAATCAAGGAAGTCTCAGCCAAATGGGGCGGAACACAGATCATCGTCGGCCCAAAACTAGTGATTCCCTATATCAAAACCACGACCTACACGAATGCCAACGGCAAAGCCGAAATCTCGAAGACAAAGCACTACGCGACATTTCTGCCTGACACCTTCAATGCACAAAGCAAGGTCACGAACAAGACACGCTACCGTGGTATTTTCAAGGTACCCCTGTACCAGGCACAGATTACGATCGACGGGCACTATAGCAAGCCGGATTTTTCATCGCTGGGTATCGACAACAAAACAGTATTGTGGGATGAAGCGGAACTGGTGGTCCAGGTCTCCGACGCGCGTGCGATACAACAGCAGGTCTACCTGAAATGGAATGGCCGCTCTCTACCGTTTGAACCGGGGTTGGGCAAGACCCGGCAGAAAGGGTATGGTTTTCATTTACCACTGAAATCGCTGCCAGACACCAAGACCTATCAATTCAGCATCAACCTGCTGCTCAATGGCAGTGAACGCTTGTACCTGACACCGCTTGGTAAGGACTCTACGATCCAGATCAGCGCCAACTGGCCTGACCCCAGTTTCCAAGGCAACTGGCTGCCGGTCAAGCGCACTATCGACCGCAAGGGGTTTGCCGCCACGTGGAAAATCCCGTATATAAGCAGGAATTTCTCACAAAGCTGGCTCAATGACAATTTCAACGAGACACTGCTGAGCCAGGCAGCAATCGGCGTCGATTTTATCTCCCCGGTCAACAACTACCGTATGGCCGTGCGCAGCATCAAGTATGCGTTCGTCTTTCTGCTGCTGACCTTTGGCACCATGTGGCTGATCGAGGTCATCTCCAGGCACAAGGTGCACCTGATCCAATACCTGTTTATCGGGCTGGGAATGTCGTTCTTCTATCTGCTGCTGGTGTCCTTTTCCGAACACATCAGCTTTGGCTGGTCCTATAGTATCGCCAGTATCGCGGTGATCGTCATGGTTACCGCCTATTCGAAAACCGCACTCAAAACCGGGAAACGTGCACTGGTGATCGGATCCGGCATCACGCTGCTGTATGGGTACCTGTACACCTTGCTACAGGAACAGAACTATTCGATGTTGATCGGCTCGATCGGTATGTTTACCGCGCTGGCGCTGGTCATGTTCCTGACACGCAAGATCGACTGGTACGGGCAACAGGGCACACAAGAGGCAGACCCGAAACCGGCCTCGGAATCCAACGAACCCTAGCTCGCATTGCTCACCATCGTTCGTCGCGAGACAGTGCAAGGGTGCGGCGGTTGCGCCAGGACCCGTACCGGTCCTGGCAGCAAAAGCCCGTTGCGCTGTGGTTTGTATCGAATTCATCGGATTGGAAGCCTCTGTATTTCCTCAACAAACCAGGTTGCTGGCCGATATATCCAGCTATACCACCCGTAACAAGAGGAAGCAAGAAATGCGCGTAATCAGACCGATTATTTCCCTGGCGATCTTTCTAGTGTACTGCGGCACCTCCTCGGCAGCCGACGAATTCCCCCTGCGTGCAAAATATAAGGACGTGCCGGTAATCAGTACTTCAGCGCTGTACCAGGCCTACGACAAGGCGGTGATCGTCGATGTGCGCTCCCGGTTCGAATACGACGTCGTGCACATGCAGAACGCAAAGCTCAACCCGGTCTCAACCGTACTTTTTACCAGCCGGCTGCAAAAACTCCGCCCGATGCAAAGCGAAAAAAAACTTGTCTTCTATTGCAACGGCCACACCTGCAGTAAGAGCTACAAGGCTGCTCGCAAAGCGATCAAAGCCGGTTACAAAAACGTCTATGCCTACGATGCAGGAATCTTCGCATGGATCAAGGCGCACCCCGAAAAAGGCACCCTGCTGAATAAAACCCCTGTTGCACTGGAGAAAATCATTCAGAAGCAACAGTTACAGCAACACCTGCTGCGCTACAAGGAATTCATCGACAAGGCAAAACGAGGCGACGCCGTGGTCATCGATATACGCGACCCGATCCAGCGTCACGTCAAGCTGCCACTGAAATCACGCAACATTCACCTGGACAAGCTCAAGTCCAAACTGATCGTCGGCCTGTGGAAGGATAAAGATATCTATATCTACGATGCAGTGGGCAAACAGGTCAGGTGGCTGCAATATTATCTTGAACTGCACGGGTACAAAAATTATTATTTCCTGCAGAACGGTGCTTCCAGTGCCAGTGAGTTCGTTGCCAGGCAGTGATCTTGTGCGATGATTTTGGTGCGTACGTTTGGTGCGTAAACGCACCCTACCAAGGGTAAAGCACTCGGGGATCACCTGGACCCTGAACCCGCGGGCCGGAACTTTTTTCTGCAACGACAAATCACATCACCGCACACCCTCTGATAAGTCACTTGCCGTGGTAATCAGGTGTACCCTGGAAGGTATTGGCCGCCAGTATCGCGAATTTTTTATATAACCAGGTCATCCGCACCTGTTTCAGGCCTGTAGCGACACCGCCAAGTGAATAAGAAGTCCTGACGGTAAACTTCTCCAACACCTTGCCGGCCGGATCCTTTACGACTACCTCACCGACGAGCAGATCCTTGCCTCCCAGCGGACCAAGAATGACGGCGCCAGCGGTAGTACGCGCGCGCAGATCCGTGATATGGAAATAGACATTGTAGGGTGAGGTGTCCGACAACAGCTTACGCGCTATAAACACCTCGTACGAGGCGGCCTGCATTTTTTTTACACTGAAACTTCTGTTTTTCCGCAGCTTCTTTTTTGCCTCCGGGCCGAGCGTGATAATGATCGCGCTGAACTTGTAGTGTTTATCGATAATACTTTTTTCGCTGCTCTGCGTCTTTACCTTTCCAGTACAAGCCAGAAAAAAAAGAACCCAAAACGACACGACGACCAATGTTGTTTTCTTATGCATTTCCACCACCCTTAGACATGGTTTTTCAAACAATGCTCAGGTATCACGGCCGCGAACCGGGCTCCGTGAATCGAGTTCTAAGTGTAGTAGAATTTTTTTATACTGCTATTGGGTTTCGAGAAGACGCTTTTCCAGTTCCGCCACCTGCTTCTCCAGCGCTTCGAGTTTCTCGCGGGTACGTGCAAGCACTGCGCTCTGCACATCGAACTCTTCACGCGTCACCAGGTTGAGCCTGGCCAGTGCTTTTTCAATCCCGGCACGCATGTTGTCTTCCATGTCCTGTTTGATCTTGACCAGGCCTTCAGGCATGGATTCGGTGATTCTTTTACTGATTTCATCAAGAATTTTTGGATCGAGCATCACAGACCTCTTTCGCACGGCGACCGATGTCCCAAGTTTAGCATCCGCCAGCACCTGGAAGCGAGGACCACAAGGCGGTATACGCCTGCGGCACGCCATGTTAATGCGCACTAAATATGTGCACCAGCAGGGGCAGCGCTCATAAATAGTGCGGAAACACCTGGCCTGCGGCAGAAAATTTGATGTAACTAACTGAAATAAAACAAAATAACAATCTGGTATAAGTCATGCAATAAGCTGGGGGAGAAACTTCGCTGCCTGAAAATATGCTGGATATTTTCTCCGGCAGCACAAAAAACCAGGAGGCTGAAATGAAGTTAGTTACCGCGATAATCAAGCCTTTCAAGCTCGACGATGTACGTGAAGCCTTGTCCGAAATCGGAGTCCAGGGTATCACCGTAACTGAGGTCAAAGGGTTTGGCAGGCAGAAAGGACATACCGAGTTATATCGGGGTGCGGAATATGTCGTCGACTTTTTACCAAAAGTCAAACTCGAGATCGCGATCAATGCAGAAATGCAGGATCAGGTTATCGAAGCAATAACTAAAGCAGCGAACACAGGCAAGATCGGCGATGGAAAGATTTTCGTCTTCGATCTTGGACAGGTGATTCGTATACGTACTGGCGAATCAGGCGCAGAAGCACTCTAACAATACCTGCGCTTCGTTCCTTGGAGGAAATAATGAACAGAAAATTCAATGGGGGCCGACTTGGCCTGGCAGCGGGACTGATGTGTCTACCGCTTGCGACATTTGCAGCAGACAAGCTGGATTCCGGTGACACGGCGTGGATGATCACAGCGACCGCGCTGGTCTTGTTTATGACGATTCCGGGGCTTTCCTTATTCTATGCAGGCATGGTCAGAAGCAAGAACGTGCTTTCTGTCATGATGCAGTGTTTTGCAATCACCGCGCTGATGAGCATCATCTGGCTGCTCGTCGGCTATGCCATCGCTTACGGAAACGAGCACAGTTTCTGGGGGTTGGGAAATGGGAAAGGTTTCCTGGCCGGACTGACCATGAGCGCCGAGGCTGCCAAGACCGCCGGCGTTGCCATTACCAAGTACCTGATGCTGGATGGCGTCATTAGCGATGCAACCGGGAAGTACCCCAAATCGGTCGACGTGATGTTCCAGATGACCTTTGCGATCATCACCCCGGCACTGATCGTCGGTGCGTTCGCCGAACGGATGAAGTTCTCCGCGATGCTGTTGTTCATGGCGGTATGGTCGATACTGGTCTACGCGCCGATCGCGCATTGGGTCTGGGGCGATGGGGGATGGCTCAAGGGCAAGGGCATCATCGACTTTGCCGGCGGCACCGTCGTCCACATCAATGCCGGGATCGCCGGCCTGGTGGCCTGTATCATGATCGGCAAGCGAAAAGGCTATCCGACGACCATGATGTCACCACACAACCTCGGCTATACCCTGATGGGCGCCTCGATCCTCTGGGTCGGGTGGTTCGGCTTCAATGCGGGCAGCGCACTGGCCGCTGACTACGCCGCCGGTAACGCGATGCTGGTCACACAGATCGCCACCGCCGCGGCTGCCTTGGGATGGATGTTCTTCGAGTGGATGCAGCATGGCAAACCCAGCGCTCTTGGTATCGCGTCCGGCGCGGTCGCAGGCCTGGTGGCGATTACTCCGGCCGCCGGTGCCGTCGGTCCGATGGGCGCACTGGTTCTAGGTGCGATCGCCGGTATCGGCTGTTTCTACGGCGCCACGGTACTCAAGCGCAAGCTTGGCTACGACGATTCGCTCGATGTCTTCGGCGTACATGCGATCGGTGGTATCATTGGCGCGGTTGGCCTGGCGGTCTTCGCTTCACCGAAACTGGGCGTCTTCTCAGGAACAGGCTTCGCGTCGAAAATGGTGGACGGCAAAGAAGTCAAGATCGAGAGCATCGGTGAGCAGCTCGGTGTGCAGCTCTTCAGCGTAGGCGCAACGATCGTCTATACCGCGGTGATGACGGTAATCATCCTGCTCGTGGTCAAGGCGATCCTGGGACTGCGCGTTACCGAGGAACAGGAAACCGAGGGACTGGATATCACGCTTCACGATGAGCGGGGTTATAACCTGTAATTGTAATTGCTACTTGTTAGTAATCCTAAGCGGGCGCTTGCGCCCGCTTTTTTTTGCCTTGCGATTGGCGCGCAGTGTACGCACCGGCCGTGTCACGTCAGAGGGTTTTGTGTGTGCCGTCGCAATACGCGCCATTGGCGGAGTGCTTGCAACCACAAAGCCAGAGCTTTTCCTTTTGCTTGATCTCCAGTTTCCGCGGTGAAAAGTCCGTACCCTGGTGCGAACCATCACAAAACGGCTGCTTCGAAGAACGCCCACAGGCACACCACCAGTAAGTACCTGGCTCAAGTTCGACGACATAGGGTTTTTTCTGCGGAATTTCAGGTTTGGACATGGTCAGCTCCTTAAAATGACAGGTGACGGCATTCAGATACCAGGCACCAAGTTTTGCATACCCGGACCGTTATTTAAAGTTATAATGTAATAGATGAAATTCACCGTAGCAAACCTGCGCCACGAGCTGCTGGGGCCAGTGAGCTTCAACATCGCGGCAGGAGAAGTGCTGTGCCTGTCAGGACCGTCCGGTTGCGGAAAAAGTATGCTGTTGCGCTGCCTGGCCGATCTTGAAGACCATGCGGGCGAAGTGCTGCTCGATGATATTCCCAGCAATGAAATCAGCCCGCCTGCATGGCGCCGCCAGGTCGGCCTGCTTCCCACCGACAGCCAGTGGTGGGAAACGACTGTCGGCCAGCACTTCCCCGCACCACAC
The DNA here is from genome assembly GCA_027021095.1 of Gammaproteobacteria bacterium. GTDB lineage: Bacteria > Pseudomonadota > Gammaproteobacteria > SZUA-21 > SZUA-21 > SZUA-21. The sequence goes on along the minus strand of JALUUZ010000390.1, from coordinate 37 downwards.
CACGACAGCCTCTTTCATGCCCTGCAGACACCCGGGT
>JALUUZ010000389.1 GCA_027021095.1 Gammaproteobacteria bacterium | reverse complement strand
AGCACCACCTTTACCACGTTCGGGTCGAACAGCTCGTCCACGCTCGTGATCGGCACGCCCAGTGTCGCGACCACCGTGCGTGGGTGCTGCGCCAGGTCCATTGCCACCTGGCGGATCAGTGCCGGCGCCATCAGCGGCTCGTCCCCCTGCAGGTTCACGACCAGCGTGTCGTCCGACCAGCCATAGTGCCGCACCACCTCTGCGATCCGGTCAGTGCCGGTCGTATGATCACTGCGGGTCAGGCATACTTCCGCGCCGAAGTCCCGGGCTGCGTCGACCACCCTGTCATCGTCGGTGGCGACCACGATCTGTGCCGCGCCGCTTTCCACCGCTCGCTGGTAGACGTGCGCCAGCATCGGCCGGCCCGCGAGTGTGATCAGCACTTTTCCCGGCAAACGCGTCGACTGGTAACGCGCCGGAATCACGACTTTGAAGTGCGGTGGCGCGTCAGCCGTTGACTTCTTCGTCGGCATCGAGTTCGCGCGCCTCCTCCTCGAGCATGACCGGAATCTCGTCCCTGATCGGGTACGCCAGCCTGTCGACCTTGCAGATCAGTTCCTGCGCCTGCTTGTCATAGACCAGCGGGCCCTTGCATACCGGGCAGGCCAGTATGTCCAGTAATTTACTGTCCATCGTTCTCTCCAGTTACAGTTACCAAATCGTTCCAGCCGGACTGCTTTCATCCAGCCGGAGTTGTCTCCTGGTGCCGCTGCAGTACCGCCAGGTCTGCCAGCAGGCGCTGTTCGAACACCGGGTCGAGCCTGGCGGTCACCGGCACATACCACAGGCCAGCCAGGCCGAAATGCCGGCATTTGACTGCATCCTTCTCGGTCATCACGACCGGCAGTTCATCGTCAAACAGCAGCTCCTGCCTGTGAAACACATGGTGGTCGGCAAACGCATGGGCGATCACCCGCAGCCCTTTGGCCTCAAGAAACAGAAAAAAACGTTCCGGGTTACCGATCGCGGCCAGCGCATGCACCTGTCTCCCGCGCCACGCACTGAGCGCGACGGCTCCGCTGGATTCCGCAGCCACCGGCAGCACCTGCTCACCCTGAAGTGCCATTATATACTCATCGCCGGCGCGAACACACGGCTTGTGCTCACCATTGACGACCAGGTAATCCACCTCGCGCACCCGGTGCAGCGGCTCGCGCAGCGGACCGGCCGGCAGGCAACGGTGATTGCCGAAACCACGCGCCGCGTCGACCACCAGCACTTCCAGGTCCCGGGCCAGGCGGTAGTGCTGCAGGCCGTCGTCCGACAGGACCAGGTTGCAGTCGAACTGTGTCTCCAGCAATGCCAGCCCGGCGACCCGGTCCGGGCCGACGACCACCGGACATGCGCACCGGCGTGCAAGCAGTACCGGCTCGTCGCCGACCAGCCACGGATCACTTTGTGCAGTCACCACTTGCGGCCAATGCCGCGCCTGACCCCCATAGCCGCGGCTCAGTACCGCCGGCCTGTAACCCTGCTGCCGTAACAGGCCGACCAGCGCGACGACCAACGGCGTCTTGCCGGTACCGCCGACAGTCAGGTTGCCGACCACGACCAGCGGACAGGCCGCACGGCCGCGCTTCAGCAGGCCGCGGCGATACAGGCTTCTGCGCAGCAGCACCAGGCCGCAGAACAGCCACGACAACGGCAGCAGCAAGAGCGACAGCCAGTGCCGGCGTGAGCCAAAGTAGCGTGGATAGTGCATCGTCTGTCAACTCCCGGACCGGCTAGCATGCGGGCTAGCCCGCATTTTTCACCACCCTTCTACGGTGCGTACAACGCACCCTACCTTGCCTGCGCGCTCCTCGGTCGCGAAAGCCATCCATCCCGCACCCTTGCACCGTCTCGCGACGAACGGTGGTGAGAAATGCGGGCTAGGGATCCTGTACCGGGTCCGGGGCCTCATCGAATTTGTTG
>JALUUZ010000388.1 GCA_027021095.1 Gammaproteobacteria bacterium | reverse complement strand
TATATAAAGAATTTATAATTTTATATTTATATAGACGTTGTTTGGAAAAGTGACCATTTGAACGGGGCTTCGGCCCCGTTTTTTTATGGGTATTTGAAACGTAGGGGTGCGTTGTACGCACCAACACCAAGGCGAATCAAATCGCGTTATGTGGCCATCCTTCTACACACGATTTTCCGTACCATGTCATTGTCCATACATTGACGCGCACCTTTGCCTGCTCTCCTCGGTCATGAAAGCCATCCGCACCCTTGCGCCGTCTCGCGACGAACGGTGGTGAGAAAGGCGGGCTGGCAGGCTGTCAATCAGCAAAGAGTGTAGTACAATACCAAGATGAAACGCGCGCGCGCCGCCCTGCCGGCCACTGGATCCCCGTTGTTAGTGTTGCTGCTGTTGACCGGCCTGCTGCCGGCCTGTCAGAACCTGCGCCCGGCGCAGATGCCGCTTGTCGATCTGCGGCATGTGCATCCGTTTGGCGCAACCCGGGTGGCGTTTTCCAGGTCGGGGAAATACCTCGCCAGCGGTGGTTTCAAGGGCGAGGTCAAACTCTGGAGTGTGCCCGGGGGCAAGGCGCTGGGTTCGATCACCGCACACGATACGCCGGTACGCGGACTGGAATGGCTCGATGACAGGTACCTGTTGAGCGCGTCGCAGCGCGGCCAGCTGGTACTGTGGGATACGCAGACCGCAAAAGCCGTCAGCCGCCTGGACGTGCCTGGCAGGATTACCGCGCTGGCGTTGGCGCCCCGGCAGCGGATCGTCTACCTTGGCGTGGCTTTGTCACGCGGCGCAGGTGAAGTACGCGCGTACCGCCTGCCCGGTTTCAGGCCGGCCGGTACCTGGCGTGTCGGCAGCAGCGTGCAGTCGGTGGCGCTCGACCGGTCCGGGACCAGGGTCGCCGTGGCGACCAGGGACAAACAGGTCTACCTGCTCGATGGCCGGTTGCAGAACATGCAAAAGCTCGCCGCGGCGGGACGGCGGATTTATGAATTACGTTTCGCCGCCGATGGCCGGCATCTTGCCGGCAGTGCCTGGTTCCGGATCGTGATCTGGAACCTGCAGAACGGCAGCATACGGTTCAACCGGACCGAGCATTTCGGTGCGATCGTATCGCTCGACTATCATCCGCAACGCCGCCAGATCGTCAGCCTCGGCCGGCATACCGATGCCGTGATTCGCTTGTCCGACAGTAAGACCGGCAAGGTCAGGCGCCGCCTGGCTGCACATGAATATTGCGGCTGGAACATACGGTTCAGTCCGGACGGACGTTATGTCGCTTCGGCGTCGGAAGACGAAAGCGTGCGTCTCTACGACATGGGCGTGCCATACAGCCCACGCTGGACAGGCCTTCAGTATCCATGACCCGGCGATCCGGGATTGCCACGAGGAAACAGACAGAATGCAGACAAAGACGATCACAGTCCTGGCCGGTGTCAGCCTGTTGGCGTTCGTGCTCGCAGGCTGCAGCACGGCGCCGGTGCATCAACCGCGGCTCAATTTCGACAATGCACACAACGGTGGTTCAGTGCTGGCTTTCGATCATCGCTCCAGGCTGCTGGCATCGGGCGGTTGGGAGGGAAACCTGCGCCTTTGGCAGTTGCCCGGGGGTAAGTTGCTGCAGGGTTGGCGGGCGCACACGGATTCGGTCAACGGGATCTATTTTTTCAAATCGGGCCGCCGGCTGGTGACCGCCGGTTACGATGGCCGGATCAAGCTATGGACGACCGATGGCAGCCTGCTGCGTACGATCGATGCCGGTGCGCCGGTCACGAGGATGAAAGCCAGTTGGAAAACCGACCGGCTGCTGGCAGGACACAGCGACGGCAGTGTCAGCCTGTGGCGGTTGCGTTCCTTGACGCTGCTTGCGCGGAAGAAACTGCACCGCGGTGCGGTCAGGGCCGTGGCGCTGCATCCCGGGCGGGCGCTGTATGCCTCCAGCGGTACGGACGGGCAGGTCTTTGTCTGGCGCCGGCGTGGCAAACCGCGGCGGATGCAACGCGCGCCGACCGACAGCTGGACGCTGGCCTTCAGCCCGCGGGGCAGGCAGCTGGTCGGCGGTGGCTGGTTCAAGCTGTTCTACTGGCGTCTCGGTGATGCCAGCCTGAAAACCGTCAGTACCCGGCACAAGGGGATCATCAAGAGCTTGCAGTTTTCGGCAGACGGCAAATCACTGGCGACGATCAGCCGGCAGACCGACAGCGCGGTGTATATCCTCGATGCTGGGGCTTCCCGGATCCGCTACCGCCTGGCGCCGCATAAGCTTTGTGGCAGCTACCTGCGTTATTCGCCGGACGACAGGTACCTGGCCACGACCAGTGACGATGCCAGTGTCCGCATTTTTGACATGCAGCAGGTCAGGCGCCAGCACCGGCAGCAAACCCGCAAGAAATTTTCTTCCTACAAGTAAACGACGATGAACGAGCAGAGTCACGACCAGCTTAAACAAAACAGCGCTGACGGCGTCAACCATGTTACGTTGACAGCGTTACAGCAATTCCATTGCATCGGCACGGACTGTCCGCACAGTTGTTGCCGGATCAACTGGCATATTCAGGTCGATCCTGACACCCTGGCCCGATGGCGGCAACTGGATGGCGAGGCAGGATCCGATGAAAACCTGATGGCACATGTAAAGCGTTTCAGCAATGCCGCAGGCGAACATGATGTCGTTACCAAGAACGCCGACGCTTCCTGCAGCCTGTTGGATCCGCAGGGGCTTTGCAGGGTGCAGAAGCAGCACGGCCATGACTATCTACCGCAGACCTGTCGCGAGTTCCCCCGCGTGTTCGTCGATGACGGGATCGTGTCGCTGCGTTCCGCGTCGCTGGCCTGTCCTGAGATCGTGCGCCTGGCCTTGTTTTCCCGCCGGCCGGAAGAGGGTGAGTCTATGCTGCAGACGGACCGCGACTCGGTGTTTGCTGTCGCCCAGCGGGTGACCGGGGATGCTTACGCCAACATCAAGCGTGTCACGGCGGATTTCCTGCACAGGGTGATGCAGCGCAGGGCCGTGCCGCTGAACCTGCGGTTGTTTTTCATTGCCGGCAGTTTCAGCCGGTTTCATCATGAACTCGCGCAGCAGGGGTTTACCCCAAGACTGGCAGAGACTCACTTCAAGACCCGGTTTCATCTCCTGTCACAGATCGCGCAGGATCACAAGGCGGGAACTTTGCAGAGTAACCCGGTGACCGCCGGCTCTTATTGGAAAACCATCGCCGACCTGCTGGTAAGCCGGCAGGTGACGTTGGATGTACTGCAGGCGGGGCAGGCGGCACAAGCGCCGCTGGTTCAGCTACTGGATACCGGCAGCCGTGACCCTGCCTATTTCGAAAAGCTTTATACCGAGATCGAAACCAACAGGGACGTCTACGGGCAGCGTTATGCCCAGCGTTATGCCAAGGTGTTCGAGGACTACATGGTCTTGTCGTTCCTCAACAGGAAATTTCCATTCAACCAGCACGAGTCGAACCTGTTGGCGTCACTGGTGATGGTGCTGACCGTAGTGGCGGCGATCCAGCTGCTGATATGGATGCTGCTGTCGGCGCAACAGGAACTGGACGAGGCCTTGCTGCAGCGAATCATCTATAACGTCGAGAGCCAGATCGGTCACACCGATGCGATCTTTAAGACACTCAGCAAGGATCCGCACATGCTGCAACTCGAGCGTTATGCCGAAGTGTACCTGGATCTGTTTTAACGGGGTTACAGCGCATGACATCAGCAGCCGTAAAACAGGAAATCCGTTCGCTGTGTGACCAGCACAAGTGGCAGCAGGCAGAGCCCTTGCTGCAGCAGTTGCTGAATACCGGTCAGCCCGATGCCGAGACCTGGTACCTGCTGGCGGGCCTGCAGGGTGCGAAAGGACAGTTTGCCGAGGCGGAGGCCAGTTGCCGCCGTGCGCTGGAACTGGATGCAGCCTATACCGAGGCCCGGTTTAGACTGGCCAACGCGCTCGATGCCCAGGGCAGAAAAGACGAGGCCTTGGCGCACTATGAGGCGATGCTGGAGGCCAGCCCGGAGTTTGCGCATGGCTGGAACAACGCCGGTGTCTGCCTGCAGTCGATGCGGCGTTATGACGAGGCAGCCGATTGTTTCCGTCGTGCGGTGAAGCTGGAGCCGGCGGTGGCGGACTTCCACGTCAACCTGGCGCTGGCGTCGATCCAGTCCGGAGAGATGGAGATCGCCTACAAGGCGATCGAGGCGGCGTTTACGCGCGAGATGCCGCCACCACAGCAGGTGTATGCGGCGACCTTGCTGGGGATGAACCTGCTTTACTTTGGCTATGCCGCCGAGGCCGAACAGATGTACCGGCGTGCGCTGGCGCCTGATCCAGCGGTCGCCGAAAGCCATGTCAACCTGGGCCTGGCGCTGCAGGCACAGCACCGGCTGGACGAGGCGCGCGCTTGCTTCGAGCAGGCGTTGCAACTGGATACACGGCATGCGGCCGCGCGCCTGGCCCGGGCGCGGGTGTTGCTGCAGCAGGCTGACTATGGCCAGGCCTGGGCCGATTACGAGAGCCGGCCGCTGCCGGCGCAGTGCGATCCTGTCAGCGGACTGGATGCCGCTGCGCTCAAAGCCAAGACCGTGTTGCTGCAGCAGGAGGAACGTTTCGGCGATACCCTGTTTTTCCTGCGTTTCGTGCCGTTGCTGGTGCGCGAGGGTGCCAGGGTGACGGTGCAGTGCGACCCGGCGCTGGTAAGCCTGTGCCGAGCCGGCCTTGATGCGTCGGTACAGGTGATCAGCAGCGCGCAGGCAGCGCCGGAATGTGACAGACGTATGGCGCTTGGCAGCCTGGCGGCCTTGTTCAGCGCGACCCCCGCACAGGTGGATGCCGCAGGCTATTTGCAGGCGGAGACGGCGAAGTCTCCGCAGATCACCCAGGCGATAGCAGAAAAGTCTGCCGCGTTGAAGATCGGGTTTGCCTGGTCCGGTGACAGCGAACAGGCGTACGACCTGCAGCGTTCGATGCCGCTCGATCGGTTCGCCGCGTTGTTCGATCTGCCGGGCACGGCTTTTTTCAGCCTGCAGCCGCACGGGGCACAGCCGGCGATCGCACAGCTGCTCGAGGCCTACCGGGTACAGAACCTGGCACCACTGCTGAATGATTTCAGTGCCACCGCCGCGGCGATCAGTCAGCTGGACATGGTGGTCACTGTCGATACCGCGCTGGCGCACCTGGCAGGCGCGCTGGGTGTCAAAGGCGTTATCTGCCTGCCGTATGCACCGAACTGGTGTTGGGGGCTTGGGCAGGAGCGCAGCCCTTGGTATCCAAGCCTGCGGCTGCTCAGGCAGCCGCGGCCTGGCGATTGGGACAGCGTGATGCAGCAGGCCGTAAAGGTAATCAGTGCAGGCTAGCCCGCATTTCTCACCACCGTTCTCGTCGCGAGACGGAGCAAGGGTGCGGCCTAGGCGGCTTTCGCGACCGAGGAGCGCGCAGGCAAGGGTGCGCCATGCGCACCAATATATGGACAATGATACGGCATGGAAGAATCGCGTGTAGAAGGATGACCGTGTGATACGATTTGACGTGGTGTTGGTACATGCAACGCACCCGCTTCGTCGTGACGGTGTGCGAAGCGTCTTTGCAACGATGATATGGTATGGAAGGATCATGTATACAAAGGATCACCACGTGATACCATTTGATTTACCTTGGTGTTGGTGCGTACTACGCACCCTACCTTGTCGTGACGGTGCACACAGTGCACCAAAGGATTTACGGTAAAGCAATATCATGCACCAAAGTAGGGTGCGTCATACGCACCGCACGTTGTACGCACCAACACGATTGCGCACCCTCGATACCCGGATAGAAAATTGCCAGAACGTATACGTGAAATTCCTTATAACTATACCTCGTTTTCCGACCATGAAATCGTCGAGCGTTTCCTGGGCAGCGAGACCTGGGAGATCGTCGAGCAGTTGCGCGGGTCGCGCCGTACCGGGCGTTCAGCGCGTATGTTGTTCGAGGTGCTTGGTGATATGTGGGTGGTGACCCGCAATCCTTTCATTCAGGATGATCTGCTGGCCAACGACAAGCGCCTGCGGGCGCTGATCGATGCGCTGTGCCACCGGCTTGGCCAGGTCGAGGCCAGGGCCGATGCCAATCCGCTGGCCCTGCGGTTGATCGCTGCGGCGAAGCAAGCGGTCAAACAGTTCAGTGACTGGTTTCCGCAGCAGCGGAAACTGCGCAAACGCATCCTGCGTGAATTTTCCAGGGTCACCAAGGCCTGCAACGTCGACTTCAGCGGCTTTGCCCGGGTAGCACATGTGACGGACGCGTCGGACTGGCGGGTGGAGTACCCCTGTGTCGTGGTGTCAGTGGATGCGGTCGACGAGCTGCCCGGCATCGTCAGTGCCTGCGCCAGGCTCGGGTTGACGCTGATCGGCCGCGGTGGGGGGACAGGCTATACCGGTGCCGCGGTGCCGCTGGTCGAGAACACCGCGGTGATCAACATGGAAAAACTCGATCGTGTCGGTACCGTGGAGCACAAACAGCTGCCCGGACTCGAGCAGGAGGTGGCGACAGTCTATGCCGAGGCTGGTGCCATTACCCGCCGTGTGGCCGAGGCCGCCGAGGCGGCGGGCTATGTGTTTGCGGTCGACCCGACATCGATGGACTCGTCGACGATCGGCGGTAATATCGCGATGAATGCCGGCGGCAAGAAGGCGGTGGTCTGGGGCACCACGATCGACAACCTGGCGAGCTGGAAGATGGTGACTGCCGACGGGCAGTGGATCGAGGTGCAGCGGCTGAATCACAATCTTGGCAAGATCCACCTGCAGGACCAGGTGCGTTTCCGTATCAGGCGGTTCGACGCCGCCGGCAGGCTGCTCGACGGCGGCGCGGAGATCATCGAGATGCCTGGGCAGGCGTTTCGCAAGACCGGGCTTGGCAAGGACGTGACCGACAAGTTTCTGGGCGGTATTCCCGGCATACAGAAAGAGGGCTGTGACGGGCTGATTGCGTCGGCGGAATTCATCCTGCACAGGTTTCCCGAATACAGCCATACAGTCTGCCTGGAATTTTTCAACCCGGACCTGCGGGTCGCGATCCCGGCGATCGTCGAGATCAAGGACTATCTCGACAAGCATCCCGACGTGCTGCTGACCGGTCTCGAACATCTCGATGAACGCTATTTGCGCGCGATCGGCTATACCACCAAGTCGGCACGCCGCCGCCTGCCGCGTATGGTGCTGCTGATGGACCTGGCCGGCGACAGTGCCGACCTGTTGAAACAGGAAGTGGCACAGGTGCTGGCGATGGCCGCACGGCGGGACGCGGAAGGATTTGTTGCTGCAAGCCGTGAAGCACAAAAACAGTTCTGGCAGGACCGTGCGCGCACCGCGGCGATCGCGGCACATACCAATGCGTTCAAGATCAACGAGGACGTGGTGATTCCACTGCGCCGGCTGGCTGAATATTCCGAAGGGATAGAGCGTATCAATATCGAACAGTCGATCAGCAACAAGATCAAAATCGTCACCGCGGTCGAGGAATTTTTGCAGCATGGCCTGTCACAGTGGATGCAGCAGTCGGATTTCGATGACAGCGAGGCAAACCGCGCCATCGTCGATGCCAAGCGCAGCGCGGCGCTTGCACTCGTGGCGGCGGTCAGGCAGGACTGGCAGGCGTTGCTTGAGGCGCTGGATGCGCCTGTGACGACAGATGCCGGGTTGTTTCAGCGTTTGCAGGACTATGTCGCAGAACACGCTGCACCCACTGCAGAGGCCGGCGAGGCGGCAAGTTTTATCGAGCTGCTGCTCAGGCGCAGCCTGGTGGTGTCTTACCGTCATACAGTCGAGTCTCCGCTGAAGGCACTGTTTGCCGGCCAGTTGTTCGCCGGCCTGCGGCGGCAGCTCGACAGGATTCATGCGGAGACGCGATCGGGGCGGTTGTTTGTCGCGACTCATATGCACGCTGGTGACGGGAATGTACATACCAATATTCCGGTCAATTCGAATGACTACGCGATGCTGCGCGCCGCGGAGAAGGTCGTCGACCGGGTCATGCAACTGGCGACCTCGCTCGATGGGGTGATCTCAGGAGAACACGGAATCGGGATCACCAAGCTGCAGTACCTGCCGCCGGCCTATCTGCAGGCGTTCGCGCGTTACAAGGACAAGGTCGATCCGCAGCAGTTGTTCAACCGGCACAAGCTGAGCGCACGAGGCGGTCTGCAGCGCGCGTACACCCCTTCTTTGCGGTTACTGCAGCAGGAGGCGCTGATACTCGAAGCGAGCGACCTGGGCGCGTTAAACGACGCGATACGGCATTGTCTGCGTTGCGGCAAGTGTAAGCCGGAATGCACCACGCATATTCCGCGTGCCAACCTGAACTATTCTCCACGCAACAAGATCCTGGCCACCAGCCTGTTGATCGAGGCGTTCCTGTACGAGGAACAGACCCGCCGCGGGATTTCGGTCAGGCATTTTGCGGAAATGAACGATGTCGCCGATCACTGTACTATCTGTCACAAATGCCTGGCACCCTGTCCGGTCGACATCGATTTCGGTGACGTGACCGTGCTGATGCGCAAGGCGCTGGACAGGAGCCGGCACAAGAAAAAAAATATTGCCTCCAGGCTGTCGCTGGCGTTTCTGAATGCCCGCAGCCCGGCGGCGGTCAGGCTGCTGCGGCTGTTACTGATTCGCTTCGGTTACCGTGCACAGCGTCTGCTGTACCGGTTGTTGCGCCCGGTGTTCAAGCACCGCCACCGGATTCCCGGACCGACCACCGGCAAGACACCGGTACGGCGGCAGATCGTGCATTTCGTGCAGAAGCCTCTGCCGGCCGACGCGCCGGCCAGGACCCTGCGCGTGATGCTCGACATCG
>JALUUZ010000387.1 GCA_027021095.1 Gammaproteobacteria bacterium | reverse complement strand
GGGATTGGTGAATTGGGGGTGTTGCTGAGTGATCAACTGCCGTCCGTGGTCGAGCAGTTCGATGTCATGATCGATTTCACTTCACCGCAGGCGACCATCGGGCATATCGAGGTCTGCCGCCAGGCCGGCAGGAAAATGGTGATCGGCACCACCGGGTTGAGCCAGGAACAGCTCGAAGTATTGCGTGCTGCAAGCGCCGATACCGCGATCATGTTCGCGCCCAACATGAGTGTCGGCGTGAATCTGTGCCTGAAGCTGCTGAAGATCGCGGCCGAAACGCTGGGTGACCGCGTCGATATCGAGATTATCGAAGCCCACCACCGCCACAAGGTCGATGCACCGTCCGGTACCGCGCTGCGAATGGGCGAGACGGTGGCTGAAGCCCTCGGCCGCGATCTGCGTCAATGCGCGGTCTATGGGCGTGAAGGGCATACCGGGGAACGTGAGCGCAAAACGATCGGCTTCGAGACCATCCGTGCCGGCGATATCGTTGGTGAGCACACGGTGATGTTTGCGGATACCGGCGAGCGCGTGGAGATCACGCACAAGGCTTCCAGCCGTATGACCTTTGCCAACGGCGCGGCACGTGCCGCACGCTGGATCTGTCGACACGATACGGGCCTGTTCGACATGCAGGATGTATTGAACCTGAAATAATTCCAATTGCTGCTTTTATCCTTTTGGAGGATCGAGTAAAATACCCTTTTAATGAGCGCAAGCATTGTCTTTGAACAAGTATAAAGCGGGATTATCTGTGGATAATCCCGCTTTTGTATGTCTGAGTTCCAGGTTTCAGGATTAGGAGGTTTTTTTGTCTACGCCTGCGATTTTAGCCCTTGCCGACGGCAGCCTGTTCGAGGGCTGGTCGATCGGTGCCGAAGGCGCAGCCGTTGGTGAAGTCGTATTCAATACGGCGATGACAGGGTACCAGGAAATCCTCAGTGACCCTTCTTATTGTCAGCAGATCGTCACGTTGACCTATCCACACATCGGCAACACCGGCACCAATACAGAGGACGATGAAGCAGCCAGCGTCTTTGCCAGTGGCCTGGTGGTACGCGACGTACAGCCGGTCGCGAGCAACTGGCGCGCCCGGCAGAGCCTGCCGGACTACCTGCGCCAGCATGGTGTCGTGGCGATCGCCGGTATCGATACCCGGCGCCTGACCCGGCTGTTGCGTACCAACGGCGCCCAGGGTGGCTGTATCCTGGCCGGCGCGGCTGTCGATGCGGAGGAAGCAGTGGCACGGGCGAGGGAGTTCCCGGGACTGGCCGGTGCCGACCTGGCCAAGGTCGTCAGCACGACGAAGCAGTACGAGTGGACCCAGGGGACCTGGGATCTTGAATCGGGCTTTCCCGAACCGATGAGCAACCTGAGTTTTCATGTCGTCGCATTCGATTTCGGTGTCAAGCGCAATATCCTGCGTATGCTGGTCGACCGTGGCTGCCGGGTGACTGTCGTACCCGCGACCAGCACGGCCGAGGAAGTGCTGGCACTGAAGCCGGACGCGGTGTTTCTGTCCAATGGCCCGGGTGATCCTGAACCCTGCCGCTATGCGATCGATGCCATCCGTGAACTGACCCGGACCAGGTTGCCGGTGTTCGGCATCTGTCTCGGGCACCAGCTGCTGGCACTGGCCTGCGGCGCAAAGACAGTCAAAATGAAATTCGGTCACCATGGCGCCAACCACCCGGTACAGGACCTGGAGACAGGCCAGGTGATGATCACCAGCCAGAATCACGGCTTTGCCGTCGACGAACGAAGCCTGCCACAGCACGTGGTGGCCACCCACCGGTCTTTGTTCGATGGCTCGCTGCAGGGCATTCGTTATACCGACAGGCCGGCGTTCAGTTTTCAGGGGCACCCGGAAGCCAGTCCCGGCCCACACGATATCGGCCTGTTGTTCGACCAGTTCGTACGG
>JALUUZ010000386.1 GCA_027021095.1 Gammaproteobacteria bacterium | reverse complement strand
CGGTTTTCGTTCCATTTTTCACCGCCGGCCTGAAATCAGCTGAATGATCTGCCATAAGAACCCCAACACCCACCCACTTGATTTCCCAGACAGCCAGAGGCAACGCACACAGGCTGTTTTCGACCGAACTATTATACCCACCCATACAATATGCTATAGTACGTCCGCAAAAAAAACCAAGTGCTGGCTTGGAAAAATTTACACGGAACAACCTGGTTCAACTTCACATTCAGTAAACTCATGTCTGACAAAGTAACTCCTATTGCCGGTTTCACCGACCCTTTCAGTTCCATCACCCACCTGGCTGCTTCGCTGGTATTCCTGGTGTTATTTTATTTTCTGCTGCGCAAGGCCGGCAAGGGCCACCGGTTTGCGGTCTTTATATTCGGCTTCGCCTGCATCTTCCAACTGGCGATCAGCGGCTCCTACCACCTGCTCGATCCCGGCAGCGGCAGAAACGTACTGCAGCGTATAGACCATGCGGCAATTTTCTTCCTGATTGCCGCCTCTTTTACTCCCATGCACAGCATCCTTTTCCAGGGCCTGTCGCGCTGGGGTATGCTGCTGCTCGTCTGGGTCACTGCAATCACTGGGATTACACTTAAAACCATCTTTTTCACCTCTATCCCGGAGTGGCTTGGACTGATTTTCTTCCTCGGTCTCGGCTGGCTCGGCGTGCTGAGCGCAGTACTGCTGTGCAGGCGTTTCGGTCTACGCTACAACCGTCCGTTGTTTCTCAGCGGCCTGTCCTATACGGCAGGCGCGACGCTTGAGTTCCTGCATGCGCCGGTGATCGTCGAACGTGTAATCGGCCCGCACGAGCTTTTCCATATCGCGGTCATCCTCGGCATCACGTTTCACTGGATCTACGTCTATGGCTTTGCCGATGGTAAAGTGCACGCTAACACTCCGCATCAGTACAAAATTCCAGGGCTGTAGGATACCCCTCAATCATAAGACCAGTCGTCTATTGAGGTATACCTGAATAAAATGAACACCAACACCGATCGTCGATAGTACCTCAGCACGAAGTATTTAAACGACCTGCATATTCAGGTAGTATTCAGCTAGAGCAGTTTAGACTGGCGTCCGTTCTGTTCTCGGATATACCTATTTTTCAAGGAGTAATCATGAAACTAATCAGGTTGATACCTTTTTTTCTTATCTTTACCTTTGGTAATGCGTTCAGCTACGATTATCACCATGGCTTGTATGACCGTACTATCGCCTTAGAGCGAAGTGTGCACAACCTGGAGCACCGGCTGCGTCACCTGACAGGCTACAGCCATCTGACAGCGGATGCACGCCGGTTGAGAAACTCGGTACACAGGTTCAAGCACGATCTGAACAACGGCCGGTCAGAATGGCACTTGCGTCGTGAATACAACCGGATCAATGCGCGCTATCGTCACCTGCGGCACCGTTTCTATCACGCGCACAGGATACATCACCATCACGGTGTGCAGCACAGCCTGCAACATGTACACAGCCATCTTCACCGTTTCCGGCATTCTGCCCGGCACTACCTGCACCTGCACTGAGGGTATTAACGGGGGACTCGAGCTTGTTTGGTGCGTACGACGCACCCTACCAATGTAAAGCACCTGGAGATTGCTTGGAGCCTGAATCCCGCGGTCCGGAAGTTTTTTCTGCAACATTGCCTCGTCCAGAGGCGGCGCAGAAAAAAGCTTGCGGACCGCGGGAACATTCAGGCGGGGGTTGCTAGAATCACGACCTGTCAAAGCAAATCACACGGGAAGTGGTGCGTAAACGCACCCTACCAGGTGTAAAGCACTCGGGGACTGCTTGGAGCCTGAATCCAGCGGTCCGGAAGTTTTTTCTGCAACATTGCTAAGCCCGCCTTTCTTACCACCGTTCGTCGCGAGACGGTTCAAGGGTGCGACCTGGCTGGCTTTCGCGA
>JALUUZ010000385.1 GCA_027021095.1 Gammaproteobacteria bacterium | reverse complement strand
TACTGCGACGGCACAATGGCACGGCCTGGCTGGCTTTTGCTCGGTCGGCGAGCCAGCAAAGCATCTTCGGGTGGTGCGATGCGTTCTATCGTGGTGGTGGTGCGTACAACGCACCCTACTTGCCTGCGCGCTCCTCGGTCGCGAAAGCCACCCATGCCGCACCCTTGCCCCGTCTCGCGACGAACGGTGGTAAGAAATGCTGGCTAGTTGTCATACCTGTTGGTATCTGCTTTGGTGAAACCAGGCAAAAACCGCGTCTTTGCCTGGTGCGCTGATGGTCCAACAGCGAACCTGTCAACGTCTCTGTAAAAAATAGCAACCGGGGACTACAAATCAATGGACAGTTCGCAGGACTATGAATCAGCTCTCAGTAACGGTTCACAAAACATCAAATACCTCGACAGCCTTATTCCGCGAGCAGTTTTTCCACGATACCGACGACCGCCGGCGCGGACCAGTCGATCGCGCCGAAAACAGCATAACGAATACTGCCTTTCTTGCCGACCAGGTAGCTGGTAGGGAAGGCATAGACTTTCCAGCGCGACAGCGCCTTGCCGTCACTGTCGAGCAGTATCGGAAAATTCACCGCTACTTTCTGTTGCAGAAACCTGTTGATGGTCGCACGGGTTTCGCCCATGTTGACCGCAAGAATTCTGAACTTACGACTGCTGAAACGGTCACTGAGCTTCTGCATCGACGGCATCTCGTGGACACAGGGAGGGCACCAGCTGGCCCAGAAGTTTACCAACACCACATGCTGTTTCAGCGTCCGCAAAGCGAGCCGCCCGCCTGACAAGGTTTCAAGGTCGAGTGCCGGTGGCACAGGATTGCCGCGATAGATGCTCAGGCGCCGTCCGCTCTTGCGGCTGCGCCCAGACTTGGCAGGTTTGGCCGCCGGTTTGCTTGCCGCCGCGAACACAGGTTTGGAATAGGGTTGCAACAACCTCACCGCACGCCGCAAGATCAACGCCAGCTTACTCCCGGTCTGCCGTTCCAGCGGCGTTGCATCAGGGCGAAAGTAAAACCGGTCGCGGACACCAGCCAGGGTACGCACGAACACCGGGCTTCCACCGCGGCGCAGTACCGGGACCGTTTTCGACAACTTCCAGAACCAAGGGGATTTGACCGGCTGCACCATCACCAGCGGCATACTGGTCAATGACACCACCGGATAAAATTCACCTTCCATGCCCGGTTCCGGTGTACGCAGGAAATATTTGCCGCTGATCAGCACCGCGCCCTGCACCAAGGTGGTCTTACTCCCATTGGCCAGGTAACGCAGCTGCCACTGGCGCATCGCCTGCAGTACCGCGATCACCCCCTTGCCGCTGGAAACCAGCACAAGGCGTCCGTTGCTGCGCTTGCCCAGCTTATCGATCAATACGGCCAGCTCGCGCGCGCGGAACTGATCGATACTGCGCGAAGTCCGGGTCACGAAATAGGCTGAATGCAGATCAGCAAAATAAACGCTGAGTCCAGCCTGCGCCAGCGCCTCCGCCGTACGGTATTCACTGGCCTGGAAACCGCGCTCCGACGGCAGCCACAGCAAAGACACCGGCTGCGGCGCGGGTGCCGCGTAGAAGCGTACCGGCACATCGGTCTCATCCGACACCGCCACCGAAAAGGTGTCATAGCCGCTGCCGGCCTGTGCCAGTAACGAAAACACCGTGATAAAACAGAAAAAAAGACCGTGCCCCGCTTTCATCGATAATCCCTGTATAACGCCGTGACCGGCGCTCAATAAAACTCCGCACGGATTGTACCGCATTTATACCACAAAGACAGGATTTTGGTGTGCCGCTATACGCTGCTGGTTCAAAGCGGGCGGGAGTAATGTCGGCAACGCAGTCTACCCGACAAAAAGGCGGTTTTTTGACACACCGAGTCAAAAATCGGCCTTACAAAAACACACAGGCAAAAAAAAGCCCTGCCGGTGGGCGGCAGGGTAAATTGCGCTCGTTTGCGCCGGAGGAGTCATAAATGCATGAAACCGGTCATCTTCTTTGCTTTGCGATCGAAGAAAGAAGATCAAAATCTGTGCTCACACGATTTAGCGACCGCTTTCATATATCCTTTAGCAAAAAATCTCTCTTTTTTTGCCTGTCGTCGTGCAACAGCTTTCTGACGATGTCTAGGAAGATGCAAGCCCTGTGCCAAACGTGAACCAGGTCACTCTTTTTTCAACCAAGTGTGTCGGAGCTGTCCCAAGGAGAGGGCTTGGAGGAACGGCCGGATTTGAGTTTTTGAATTACCCGGGCTTCAGTAAGCAACTGGCTCAAGCCAGCCGCCGGTGAGGGAGTTTGTTGCAGCGGAAGACAAGCAAGCAACTGGTGCCGCTTCATCACCCGCAGATAGTCGGCCGCCGAAAGCAGGTCCGTTGCCACGTGCAGGCCCTGCTGCAATGCCGCCATCGCACCTGCCAGTTTCCTGCTGATCAGGAGTTGCCCATAGACCAGGTGCGACAACGCGATAGTGCGCGGCGTGCCGGCGGTGGCCAACAGCGTCTGCAGATTCTGCTGTATGTCCTTACCCAGCCAATAGTCCGCAATCATCATTGCGACATCACAGTCAGCACAAGGCCTGCGCCCGCGCACTGCCATGGCCTGTTCCCGCCTGGCCGTTTGCTTGAGGCGCGCTGCGGCATCCGCTGCCATCGGCTCCGCATGCCAGTCTGCCAATCGCAGCTTCACCGGTCAGTGTTTACGTGCAGGGCGTTTTTTAGCTTTCTTTTTACCGCGTTTGTGTGATGAAAAGTCACTGATAAACCTGTCAAGAATCCTGCGCAACGCGCGTTCGAACGTTTTGACAGAAGTATGAATGGTCTCGTCCGCGGTGCCGCCTCGCGGGTATTCCAACCGTTCCGTATAGGCAACCGGAGCAAACACCACGTCACCGTTGTATTTGACCACCGTGATCTCGACACTGACCAGCACTTCCAGTTTCTGCGGGCTGACCAGGCGCTCGAAGTTCTGCAACCGTGCACGTAACAGGTAGTCAGCCTTGATCGCAGGGTCATAGCGCATGACCCGCTTGGCGAAGCGGGCCTTGTTCAGGTAGGTGTAGAAACGCTGCTGCACCAGTATGGTCGGTGAGTTGGTCCAGTAGCGGTAATCGTGCTTGGTGATTTCAAGCGGCCGGTCGGAAATCACGTACAGCAGGTGGGTATCGTCGCGCAGTGTATCGGCCTGCAGGCGTTCGACCGCCAGCACTCCATTGAGCACGGGCCTGGACAGTACCTTGGCAGGGTCTTTATGGGGCAAACTGTAGTAACGGTCCGGCGGTGTTTTCGTGCCTCCGAATATGCCACACCCCGCCAGCGCCAGCGACAGGCCACCCAGCAGCAACCAGCTTACCACCCTTTTCATTGCCTTTGTCCTTCTATACATTTCGCTTTATATTCTTGTTGATCGTTCATGGACTGCTTCGCGAAGTCCTTTCTGTACCGGCTTCAACGCTTATAGATGCCACGCTCCTTCGGTGACTTGCCGCCAATCAGCAATCCTGGATTCTGCCGGATTTTGTGGCTGAATTCACTCATATTTCTTGAGGTCTGCTCGATATTATACACAATCGCACTGATACGGCCGGAGATTGTTTCCAGGGATTTTCGCAGGGCATTGATCGATCTGTGTATTCCTTGTTCATTTTTACCTACGATACGATTCAATTTCTTGCTCAGCTGCACCATCTGCTCGGATGTTGTCTTGAAATTGCTCAGCATTGCGTCAATTTTTTTTCTGTTTTTACCGCCAATGATATCGTTCAGGCTTTCGGCACTCTGATCCAGTTTTACCAGCAGCTTGTTTACATTTTCCCCGATCTTTGGAATCTGTTCAGACAGCCGGCTGCCGATATCATCCACCTGCTTGTTCAGGTTGTCCAACAACGGCCTGAGTTTTTCGCTGGAAAGGGAAGTCACTTCGTTGGCAATCGTATTGAACGATGACATCAACCCTTCCCCCTTGGCGCCCCGGGCGACACTGTGTGGCTTCAGCAGATGATGGCTTGAACCTTCCTCGATATCGATCTGCTGTTCCGCAAGCAGGTTCGGTGCTACGATCCTTGGGACACTGTTTGCCGGAATCCGCCAACCCTTCTTGACCTTGACCTTGACCTTGAACATCATCTCACCGTCTTTTTTCTTCGAACCTGTCTGGCCCGACTTGTCACTCGGCTCGATTCCCGCTACCGAACCAATACGGAAACCACCATAAGTCACCGTGGTCCCGACCTTGATGCCGGTAATGTTCTTGAACAGGAAGTAATAAGTATCGGTATCTTCGTTATGCACCGCCAGCCGGTACAACACGACCATCAGCAGCAACATCAGGCTGGTCACGAAAATACCCACCACCAGGTAATTGACATTTTCACGCTTCATCGTGCGCTCTTCTCTTGGTTAGTAAACTTCAATAAAATCCGCATCAGGCCACGTTACTACCCTGGCCGTCATCCTTTTCACCCAACAGCCGCCGCAGGTAAGCCTCCGGATCGATCTCCTCCTGGCGGGGCCTGCGGTTCAACAAATCCTGGATACGCTTGTTTTTGCTGTTTTTGACTTCTTCGACCGTACCCGTCATCAGAATGTTACCCTGGTCCAGTACGGTAATACGATCGGCGATCTTGAACGCACTTTCCAACTCGTGCGTCACCACGATGATCGTCATCTTCATCGCCGAACGCAAATGCAGGATCAGGTCGTCCAGCTCGGCCGCCACCACCGGGTCGAGACCCGCCGACGGTTCATCGAAAAACAGCAGTTTCGGGTCCATGACGATCGCCCTGGCCAGCGCGGCGCGCTTGATCATCCCACCGGACAATTCCGACGGCATCAGGTCTTCGAAGTTCGCCAGGTTGACCACCTCGAGCTTCATACGTGCCATGATGCGCATGGTGTTCTCGTCGAGCTTGGTATGCTCTTTCAACGGCAGGCAGACATTTTCACCCACCGTCAATGAGCGCAGCAAGGCTCCACCCTGAAACGAGACCCCCATTTCCTTGCGCATCTCGTACAACTCCTGGCTGCTCATCTTGGTGATGTCTTTGCCGAGAATCTTGATCGAACCCGAAGTCGGCGTGCCCAGTCCAAGCATATAGCGCAGCAGCGTACTTTTGCCCGAACCACTGCCTCCCATGATCACCATGATTTCTTCGTAGCGGACCTTGAGGTTGACATTATTCAGTATCCGCCGGGACCCGTAGTGAGTCACCAGGTTTTCCACCTCGACCGCGTATTCCGAATCAGCCGGTTTCGTATTCACAACGAGCCTATATTCAAGAAGTAAGTAAAAATCATGTCCGCTATCACGATACAACTGATCGCCAGCACCACTGAACGGGTCGTCGAGCGCCCGACACCTTCCGAGCCACTGCCGACCTGGAAGCCGTTGCTGACTCCGATCAGCGCGATGATGGTTGCAAACACCCCGCTCTTGATCAGACCCTGGCGCACGTCATCGACGGTCAACACCGACATGGTCCGATCGAGATAGATCTTCAACGGCATATCCATCTCGGCACTGGAGAACAGCCCGGCACCGAGAATACACATCAGGTCTCCCAATACAGTCAACAGCGGTACGGCGATGACCATGCCGACCAGCACCGGCGCTCCCAGGTGCCTGACCGGATTTATACCGATTACCTGTAACGCATCGATCTCCTGCGACTCACTCATGGTACCGATCCGCGCAGTGATCGCTGAACCTGAACGTCCGGCAACCAGGATACCGACGATCAGCGGTGAAAACTCCCGTGTCACCGAACGCGCAACCAGGTCCACGACCAGCAGTTCCTGCCCGAATTGGCGCAGCGAAGTAATTCCCTGGATCGCCAGCATGGTCCCCACCGCCATGCACAACACGGATACGATCAATACCGCATTGAAGCCGATCTCCCGCACTTCCTTGAATACTGCGTCGACCCTGACCGGCTGCTTGCGCAGGAAACCGACAAACACCCAATACAGGCTTTCGACCAACAGCACCAGGACATAGCCAATTTCTTCAATCCCCTGAACAAATCCACGGCCGACCCTCTCGAAAAACAAACCTATATGGCGAAAAATAAACCCCAATGCCTGCTCCAGCGTGCGCGCTATTTACTGTTTACATAATCGTCGACAGTACTATAGATACGGAAGATCTGGTCCAGCCGCGCCAGTTGCAGTACGTGCTTGGCCGCATCACTGATACCTACCAGCGCGAAATCCAGCCCGTTCTCTTTCGCCAGTTGGTAACCCTCGACTAGGCTGGCGACCCCCGAACTGTCGATGTACTCCACGCTGGACAAGTCCACCAGTACATTATGCTTGTCTTTGAGGTATTTCAAAATCTGTTTGCGCGCCACTGGAGAGTAATGCAAATCCACTTCACCCTTCAATGCGATTACTGTGTACCCCTCTTCAACAGTCACTTCAAATTCCATCACGCACCTTCCCGATGTTTTATATTCTTTATCATTTCAATTACGTTCCCGTGGCGGCCGGGGGCCTCACTGTAATGCACTTCATCCATCACCTGGTTGATCAAATGCACTCCCAGTCCACCCGGGCGAATATCATTCAGGTCCCGCGGCTTGATTGTACTTCGGTCTACCGGCCTTGCAAAATCAGTCAACCGGAACACCAGCCGGTCAGAGCGGTCGAGTATCTCCAACACGATATCACCGATACATTCACCGCCGTAAGCATGCTGAATTATATTCATGCAGGCTTCGTTGACGGCCAGCACCATGCTGTCGACATCATTGGAGTCGAACCCGTACATGTTTGCTGTCGCACAGACCACTGCACGTACCACTTTAAGCCTGTCTGAACAGGACGGGAAACGCAGCTCCAGCACCTTGGTGTCAATGTCCACTTCTGCGCTCCAGCAACAACATGGTGATATCGTCCTTCGCCGTCAGGGCATTGCCTTCCGCCACATAGTCGATAATGATACGCAGGCGCTCCACTGCTGAATGGCGGGCCAGTCTGGTGATAATCTTTTTAAACCCCGCAAGACCAAGCATGTTGCCGTTTTTCAACTTGTGTTCGGTAAGCCCATCAGTAAAAGCATAGATGGATGAAGCGTTTAATTTAAACCTTATTTCCTTAAATTTCCAGTCACACATCACCCCCAACGGTGGCGATTGAGCCGGAATTTCCACCACTTTCATATCCTTACGCAATACCAGGGCTGGCAGGTGACCCGCGTTGACCAGGTTGACTTCATCGGTGCCGGGATCGTAACTGCCGGCGATCATGGTCACAAACATACCACGAATCGCATTCTCAGCGATCTCGTTGTTAAGTATCGATAACAGACTTGCCGGCTCATGACCCTGCTTCGCCAGGCAATGAAACAAGCTGCAGGCCTTGGCCATCAGCAGCGCTGCGGTAATACCTTTGCCTGAGACATCGGCAAGGTTGAAATACACCCTGCCGTCATCGAGCCGGAAATAGTCGTAAAAATCTCCCGACAGTATTTTTGCCGGAATATTGATTCCATGCACAGGCAGACCGGCATCCTCTTGCCGCGGCAACAGGTTTTGTTGTATCTCCCGCGCCAGCGCCAGTTCGCGGTTCAACTCATCCGCATACCTGTCTCTTTCCCTGAGCGCATTGTGCAGCCTCCAGGTCAATTCCTGGTAGCTCAGGTTTTCTTCCGCCAGGGTCAGGTTGGCTTGTTTCAGAATCGTATCGAAATCCTGCTGCGCGCCGACCCGGAACCCCAATGCACGGCCGGTCTCCTCGACCCCTTCCGGCATCGCCGCCAGGCAGGCATCGACCTGGTCTGAGGACAGGCCAAGTTCGTTGCCGGCCAATTCCCGTGCCTGCGTCAGAATCTCGTTTTTCGCTTCCGTGGTATAGACACAAACCAGCCAATCGGCACAATGCAATACCGACGCCTGCCGCAGCAGCTGCTCCGTCGCGGCCGGGCGTAGTGCGTCGAGCGAGTGATGGCAGGCAATCGGCTGTGCGATATCGTCAGGAAGATTCCACGACACGGCCAGCTGCTGCATGATCTGATCGTGCGTCACCTGGTAATTGGCCAGTTCAATCCGCATGCGTTCGACCGGGGTTGCGGCACGCAGCTCCGGCCACAGGTAACCCCGGTCGGGAAACAGGTGCATCAGCACCAACAAGCCGAAATCCTGCAGCAATCCCTTGGTAAAGCAGTCCTCATGGTCCTTTGTCTCACACGCGATCGCCAGCTGTTTTGCAGCGACTGCACGCCGCAGTGCATCTTCCCAGTAGAGGTTGACATCGAAACCGCTGATCGATCGCGCGTTCAGCGCGTCACGCACCGAGATACAAAGCACCAGGTTACGCAGTGCGTTGTGTCCAAGCAGGGTCACAGCATGAGTAATATTACTGATTTCACGCCCAAAACCAAAAAACGGCGAGTTGACGACCCGCAGCAGTGCCGCAGACAACACCGGATCGTTGCTGACGATCACCGACAACACCTTGTTACTGACCTTTGCATCCGCACAGGCGCGCATGATCTCCATCGCCGCCTGCGGTGGTGCCGGCAGGTCCGCCGGCCTGATGACCTCAACCGCTTTTTTTGCGCTCATCCGGTATCACTCTTAATGAATGTTAACATTTAGCCCGCATTGCTCACTTCTCTACTGCGACGAACTTGTAACCCATTACCATTCTTAAGCAAATTTCGGGCAAACAACCCAGGCTGGCTGCTGAATCTGCGAAAATAGAAAGGAAACGCTGCGCAATTCATCCCCAAACCGGGGATTCGGTGCCAAAAGACAGGTTACAGCGCACCGCCGCAGCTGCTGCCCTGCCCGGCGGTACAGGCATAGCAGTGGCCGGCAGTGCGAATCGGCAGGTTCAACACCTGCCGCAGATCGAGCTCGCTGAGATGCATCC
>JALUUZ010000384.1 GCA_027021095.1 Gammaproteobacteria bacterium | reverse complement strand
GTTTTTCGTGTTGATGGTCATGGCCAAGATCGCGGTGCCGGACGCGGTGATCGAGTCGAGTAAATCCACGACGTCGCTGTGGTCGCTCAAAGGCCTGGCGATTGCCTATGCGGTCTGCTGCGTGTTCTTTCTGAAGATCCTGTACGATACGGAAACAAGCAAGCTGTTCTGGTACAGTTTGAGTATCCGTGACAATCACTTTGGCTTGCTGATCAAACTGGGCAGGATGACCGCGCTTTATTTTGTCAATGTGGTGCTGACGCTGCTGACCTTCGGATTATATTACCCTTGGGCGAGAATCAGCCTGACCCGTTACAAGGTCGGGCAGCTTACGATCGTCGTCAGCGGTGATGTGATGACGGCGATCAAGAAGGAACAGATCAACGCCGCGCGTAAAGACCGTGAAACACCCAAATTTCTCGGCCACGAGATTGGTTTATAAACTGCCCGGTGTCCTGCCGTTCCTGTACGGTGTTTTCCAGTCGCTGCCGGGTTCGGTGGTATCCGGTAAGCGGCTGTTTCGACATGCGGTGATCCGGCCTGCCTCGGCAGGGCCGGGTGGGAAATACGCCCATATTGTGCATGCGCTCACCCCGTGGTAAAAACCCTGGCATAAAAAACCCGGGACCACCTTCGTGGACCCGGGTTTGTATGAATTGCAGGACAACACAGTTGGGGAAGCAAAGCGGGGGGGGATTCGGTCATCCCACAATTCATTTGAGGATTATGCTAAATAATTTCTGCAGACACTGTGCTTTCTGTCACAAAACCAGCATCGTTGTCTAAAGTCTTTGTAGCAAAGTGTGTGGCAGTTCTTCAACGGTGCGGGTTTGCGCAGTTTTAACCCACATTTCTCACCATCCTTCTATTGCGGCGGCGGTGTGCTGTGCACACCGTCACGACGAGGTAGGTGCGTTGTGCGCACCAACGCCACGACAATTCGAATCGCATCGCGTGACGATCCTTCTACACACGATTCTTCCGTACCATGTCGTTATCCACATATTGGTGCGCACGGTGCACCCTTGCCCGGTTTCGCTGCGAACGGTGGTGAGCGATACGGGTTAGATATTTCTGGCCTGGTGTCGTGCATTACCGGTGTAGTCTTGTGGTGTCAGGTTCATCAACAGCTGCTTTTCATGGTCTGGAATCGCAAGGGTGCTGATAAACCGCCTGATCGTCTCCTGGTCGATCTTCTTGCCCTGGGTCAGTGCTTTGAGCCGGTCGTAGGGGTTATCGATTCCGTATTTACGCATGATCATCTGGATGGGCTCGGCAAGCAGTTCCCAACTGCTGTCCAGATCCTGCTGCAGCCTGGGGTGATTGATCTCGAGTTTACCCAGGCCCCGCAGGCAGGACTGGTAGGCGATCAGGCAGTGTGCAATCGCGACACCGAGATTACGCAGTACCGTGCTGTCGGTCAGGTCACGCTGCCAGCGTGAAATCGGCAGTTTCTGCGCAAAGTGTTTGAGCAGCGCATTGGCGATACCGAGATTGCCCTCGGCGTTTTCGAAATCGATCGGATTGACCTTGTGCGGCATCGTCGAGGAACCGACTTCCCCTTCGACCAGTTTTTGTTTGAAGTAACCAAGTGAAATATAACTCCAGATATCGCGGCAGGCATCGATCAGGATCGTATTGAAGCGTGCCAGCACATCGAACAATTCGGCCATGTAGTCATGCGGTTCGATCTGCGTCGTATAAGGATTCCAGTCCAGTCCCAGGCTGTTGACGAATTTGCGCGCAAAACCGGGCCAGTCGACGTCCGGATAGGTCAGGAAGTGTGCATTGTAGTTGCCGACGGCCCCGTTGATCTTGCCGAGGATCGGCACCTGGTTGAACAGGTCCCACTGGCGTCGAAGCCGGTAGGCGATATTGGCAAATTCTTTCCCCATCGTGGTCGGGGTGGCAGGCTGTCCATGGGTG
>JALUUZ010000383.1 GCA_027021095.1 Gammaproteobacteria bacterium | reverse complement strand
TTGGCCGATTGCTATCGCATTTTCTGGGAAGCCTACCCATTCTTTTGCGGAAGCTGTTTCTCTAATAATATCATTTGAAGTTCGCCTCAATCTCGTTCTATCACTTGTATCAAAGAATGGATGCAACTCCCAGGAATCCGTCGGAGTCTTTACTTCACCACCGTTCTCGATAATCATTTTATTACGAAAGGTGTCGGGAAACTTTAGGCCCAACTTATCTTCAGTTTTAACGATATACTGTTCATCTAATGGAAACGGCATTGTGGCTCCCTTAAAGGCATAACGGTTTAGCTAACTGGCGTTTGACAGAGGTTTGATTTTGCGCGAGCAAAATTCAAGCCGGTGTCACAACGTCCAGTTGAGCGGTTTGTTATGCGTTTTCCTTTTTATCTAAGTTGTGCAACCAAAAGCTTTAATTCATTAACCAATGGCATATACTCCCTACTTACTAGATTGTACGAATCATTAGAAGAATCGACATGCACTAAGGACTCCATTAAATTCTTACGATACTCTTCCTTTTTAACCGGATCACTACTTATTTTCTCTTTCATGCATTTTAGTTGATTCGATTTTCCTTCCACCTCTTTCTCGAACTTCAATGAGTCAATATAATCCGAATTATTATATATCTCGTAAACGATATCTCTTATCCGCAACAGACTTTCCATAGGTACGATATTTCTAGGGTCTTCCGCCAATATTCCCACTAAATCTGCATCACTTGCCCTGACAAGCGCTGCGATTATTCCTAGTAGTTCGGTCTTAGAATACTCTCTGTCCAATCTTAATACCTCTTTAAACGCATAACAATTGTTTCTACAGAGTGTCAAAATTCCAGAACAATATCGGCGTGTGCATAAGTCTGGAAAAATGGACACTGAAGTTTTCCAAGCCGGCATCTTTAATTTGTTCGGCTTTTTTCAGGCCTGGCTGTTTTACACATTGTTTATCCAGCCTGATCCAATATTTTATACCAGAATTTAACATCCGTATTTACCTTAATCGTGTTTTTTTGAATCTCGACTTTAGGCTGATATTAATCTGTACGTTTTTTGAGCACTCCTGAAAGCATATTCGTTGGTATATCATGCGCGTGTCACAGTATTTACGATCGGGTATACCGGCGGATTACTCCGCACGGCACCCCACACAACCCAACGTGCGGATTTCCCGCATTGGGCTGTTCAACTTTCGATTCACAGTACCGCTAGATGTTGAAAACTCAGGTGATTATATCGGAGTTTACCTTTCAATAGCGGGTAGGCTTTCAGTATAGAGTTGAATTTATCCCAGGTCAGGCGGCCTTTTTGGCTGCGGGAACCGAGAGTTTTTCTCCACATCTTAACAGCATACCGATACAACCGGTGCAATGACCGACTGTTGAAGGGTACGCCGCCTTCTTCAACCATCCCGTACACCAGTTTCGAGCATAGCTCTATAGAAAACGGGAAACTATATAGTATTCACTTCAGCGATGAATCATTCTGTTGGGCTGGATTTGAAATTTGAATTCAGCGAAGATATTGTCCATGAGGCAGCAAATAACCTATACTTTCAAGTTATAGAGAAATAATAACGCGTGAATTTGAATTGTATCGAAATGAAAACAAAAGCACATAACCAGGCTATCCGTTTGACTGGCTACCGCGGCGCTACGCTTGCGGTAGCCGCCAAATGATAGCAGGCGTTATGCGTAAAAGGAATACATGAAAAAGTTATTATTCGTGTGTAGCGAAAACCGACTACGCAGCCCAACGGCCGAAGCGGTTTTTTCTGAATACGAGGGAATTGAAGCTATCGGGGCAGGAACGAACTCAGACGCAGAAACACCAGTAAGTGGTGACTTAATCGAATGGGCTGATATTATTTTAGTAATGGAAAAGTCCCATCGAAATAAAATATCGAAAAAGTATAAAGAATTGCTGAAGGAAAAAAGGCTCGTGGTTCTCGACATACCTGATAATTATGAATGCATGCAACCTGAGCTTATTCAGCTATTAAAAGCTAAGGTTGCGAGAATAATACGCCTATGAGGAGCAAAACGCATAACAAGCGCATCGTGGTGGAACGCAAACCGCTTCGCGGTTCTGCGTCCACACATGCTCAACGTTAGCCCAATAATGATATGTAAATTGTAGTTCATGAAAATGAGCCGGAACTCCAGATAGGAAACATAGAGGATATTAAAAATGGCTCTTCCCCAAATCGAGTGGGTAGTATGGCGGATGTGCCGAGGGTGAAATGTGAAGAGCACGGTGTTGTCACGGTATCGGTGCCTTGGGCGGAGCCGGGTTCCGGGTTCACATCGATGTTCGAGGCATTGGTGATAGACTGGCTGAAGGAGGCCTCCACGCTGACAGTATCGCGGTTGATGAATCTGAGCTGGAATGCCATCTGGCTTTCGCTTGGTCGGAGTGCTCAACATAGTGTCGACTATGCCTGCGCTCC
The DNA here is from genome assembly GCA_027021095.1 of Gammaproteobacteria bacterium. Lineage (GTDB taxonomy): Bacteria > Pseudomonadota > Gammaproteobacteria > SZUA-21 > SZUA-21 > SZUA-21. Next base: position 6,433 of record JALUUZ010000383.1, on the reverse strand, counting down.
TCGGTCGCGAAAGCCACCCATGTCGCTCCCTTGCCTCGTCTCGCTACGAACGGTGGTGAGAAATGCGGGCTAGTGATAACTTGATCGCAGAAGACTAACAAACTATAGTAGGTTTGCCCGACAGCTCCTGTGCAAACTCCTTAAAGTATAGATATAGTCTATTTCAAAGATATATAATGAATCCGCAAGAAGTAATTGATTACTGGTATTCCGATCGAATCAGAAAACGGTGGTTTTCGTCGACCCCTGAGCTGGATGCAGAGATACGCGAGAAATATGAGCCGCTGTGGATAAGCGGGGTACGGGGTGAGCTGGATGGCTGGCGTACTACTGCGGCAGGGTGCCTGGCGCTGGTACTGGTTTTCGACCAGTTTCCACTCAATATGTTTCGAGGCCAGGCCAGAAGCTTTCAGACAGAGGCCAGGGCGAGAGAAGTCGCAAGAGAGGCACTCAACAATAAATTTGACACCGAGTTGGAAAAAGAGAAGTTGCCGTTTCTGTTTATGCCGTTTATGCACAGCGAACAGCTGGAAGACCAGGATTTGGCCGTGGCGCTTTTTGAGCGCTACGGGTTGAATGAAAATCTCAGGTTCGCCCTGCACCACAGAGAGATCGTCAGAAAGTTCGGCCGGTTTCCCCATCGTAATGAAATTCTCGGCCGTGAAAACACGCCAGAGGAAAGGGAGTACCTGGCATCTAAGTCAGCGTTTCGCGGGTAAAGGCGGGATCTTATGATTGTCTCAGTGTGACAGTTGAAGTCATATAGCTGTGAAAGTGTTATAGGCTCGACCTGGTTTTGTCATGTCCATGCCGAGCCTGCATAGCGTGTTTAGGTCACGGGATTACCAGTGATCATCGAATTTATGTCCGCAGTTGCCGCATAATTCGGAGTAAGGTGTGTCTTCAAATGCAGGGCATGGGCAGCCATCGACATGACACGAACGAGACATCAGCCACTTCTTGTTGGTTGATGTTTTGTCTGCGGGAAGTCCGGCAATGGCTGGCCTGATTATGGATAGTTTCGATGGTGTAACAACAGAATTGTCAGTTTGCATATTGTCTCCTATTTTGTTAACCGTTTGTGTTATTGGGACGTGCCGGCCCGTGTTTCTCACCACTCAGCGGCGAGCCGGATTATAAACGAGTAATCGTGTGCTGTGATTCGCTTTGCCGCAGTGTTGACCCGTGTCTTATATACCATGGTTTTTCCAGGGGTTCAAGCTATGCGGCTTTACCGATGTGTGCGAGTCCTGTTTCATGAACCCTTCTATGAGTGCCTGCGACTAATTCGGTACAAACTCCCGATTACGAGCATCCATACAGCAGGGGACGGACAAATGCAGAAACCTGACCATCACCTAACCGCCCACCATATTGCGGAAGACAAGAATTTTCTCGACAAGTTGATCTACAAAACCACCCCGGCCAATCGCCGTGACCTGAAGTTGCTGTTTGAACGTCATTTCTTCAAGCTGCTGACCCTGTTGAACAAATCCGTATTGTTTCCACGGCCGTTGGCTGGCCGTTGGGTAGAGTCATTGAGGAAGATTAGTTTCAGTGAGTCACGTTCGGCGCAATACCAGTTGGATAAGGTTTATTTCGAGTTTACCGAGGCCTGTGATTATTTTTTATCGATACGCCGCTTGCTGAAGTTCAATTCAGCCAGTGAACGGGCACTGATCGCTGAAAAACACAGTATCAGGCATGAATTCAGCTGGCTGGCTTATATTTTGAGCAGCTGCGCGAATTGAGCGACAGCCAAGCCGCATTACGCAGCACACCAAAGGATTTACCGTAAGGAAATATCGTGTGTAGAAGGATGACCACGTGATGCGATACGATTTATCGTGGTGTTGATATATGCAATGCACCCCGCCCCATCGTGACGGTGTGCGAAGCACACCAAAGGATTTACCGTAAGGAAATATCGTGTGTAGAAGGATGACCACGTGATGCGATACGATTTATCGTGGTGTTGGTATATGCAATGTACCCCGCCTCATCGTGACGGTGTGCGAAGCACACCAAAGGATTTACCGTAAGGAAATATCGTGTGTAGAAGGATGACCACGTAATGCGATACGATTTATCGTGGTGTTGGTATATGCAATGCACCCCGCCCCATCGTGACGGTGTGCGAAGCACACCAAAGGATTTACACCAAGAAAATATCACGCCCCAAAGTAGGGTGCGTTGTACGCACCCCGTTGTACGCACCCAATCCCACGCACCACTTACTTTGCAGCAGGATTCTTATCAGTCTTCGCAACCACAGCCGGTTTTGTGCTGCAGGCATTTTTCACCTGGATCAGGCCCCAGCCGTAAGACTTGTCTTTGCCTTTTACTCCCAGGTCCCGCGAGTTGGTTTGCAGGTACTTGAGCTTCTGCTGCAGGCCGGCCTGGTTACGCAGCTTCAGCAGTGCCACGGCAGCAGCGACGTAGGGTGCGGCAAACGAGGTTCCGGAGACGACTTTTTCGCCCTCACCTGGTTTGGCCACGCGGATGTTGACACCTGGCGCTGAGAAGTCGATATAGTCGCCTTGGTTGGCCTGTTTATAAACCTGGAGTTTGCTGTCGATTGCGGTGACGGCAATGACGTTCTTGTGCGCTGCAGGATAGACAGGGTCGGCGCCAGGCCCGTTGTTGCCCGCGGAAGCAACGAAAACGATCCCTTTCGACTGCGCATTGCTGATCGCCTTGGCAAACACCTTGTTGACCGGCCCACCAAAGCTCAGGTTGATGACATCGACCTTGTTTTGAATCAGCCATTCCAGTCCACTCAACAGCCACTTGGTCCTGGTGTTGACCACCTGCTTGTTTTCGCGAACGAACACGCTGGCGACATAGATCCGGGCCGAAGGGGCGAGTCCGGTTTTGTTGGCGACCCAGATCGAGGTGATCGCGGTCGCGTGAGTTTTTGGTGCAGGCGTAGTGCCACCGGGCAGAAAGCTTTTGTGCACGATCTGCTTGCCGTTGAAGGCACTGTGTTTTTCTTCGACCTCGGTGTCCAGCAGGCCGATCTTAAGGCCCTTTCCACATTGACCGGGCACAGGTCCCCAGGCGATCAGTTCTTTCTTGTTGGGCGAAACTGCTGTGGTCCCGTCAGTTTCGGTGCCTCCAAGCCGGTACAGGTGGTTGGCGTCCACCGTGATATCCGGATACATGTTCCTGACCCGTTTTATCGCCTTGGGCACCGAGTATTTCTTCGGTACTTTATAGACACTGACAGCCAGGTCCAGGTTCGGATAGTTGGACACACTCAATAATTTATAGCCCTTCCTGGAAAGGACTTTATAGAAGTCGGTGCGGCCATTCGTGTACGGGGCGGCGATGACCACCTGGTTCGGCACATAGTTTTTCGGCGACAGTGGATCGACCGGGTTGTACGGAGCCCGCGACGGTGTGCTGCTGACAGTCTTGACGTTGGCCGGTTTACGCTGCGCTTTTCTGTGACCGCGTCTTTTCGTTCTCTGTGCTGGCTTGACAACCTTGCGCCCCGGCGGGGTAGTGGTCACGACGGGAACGGGGTTGCCCAGCGTGGTGTTTCCCGGTGCCGGGCGGCTTGGTTGTACCGGGTACGGGTCCAGTTCCGATTCTGAGCGTGGCGGCGGCACATAGGGGCGGCCTGGGTCACTGTGTCCAGGCGCGGTGTCGACAACGGGCGGGTGCCAGTGTCGCCGGTGTCTTCTATGTCTTTTTCTGTGGCGCCAGGAGTCGGAATGACCGGTGTAGTCGTCATAGTGGTCGTGTGTGCCGTGTGAATACCCGCGGTTATGGCGGCGCCAGCGCCGGTAGTGTCTTTTTTTATGGTGTGAACTCCAGCCATGCGTATCCGAGCTTACCGTTCCATAGTCACGGTTGCGTCCCCGGTGTCCACTATGGTGACTGGTCTGCCTGCCAAGAAACGAACTGATTGCGTGTATGCCCTCCGCCAGGACCACAGAGGAAGAAAAGGCATTGCCAGTATTGAAAAACAATGGTGCGGCCAGTGGCAGGCAGACTCCTAAAACGAATTTTGCTATACTAGTCATCGATCTTGTCTTCCCGTATATTTTTCTGTTTTGTCAATGGCGGTCGTGATAAGCCGGATAGTGACACTACCGGAATCTCCCACGCCAAGAAGGATTTGACGGAATTTCCCGCGCCCCCGCAGATCCTGATTCCACGATCCACAAGCTTGATTATATACCTTCTAACATGAATGTATCCTTAATATCGGACGCAAGCAATAAATATAGACTTCCTGGCGTTTAGTTTTAAAAAACAATACCTTAAGCATGTCAATTCAGTGCATCAGGCAGTGACCAGGCGCAGGCGCCTGACGACGTAGACCGTAGTCAGCGGCAGGCTGATTGCGATCAGTGTCGCGGTGATCATCAGCATCCCCAGTTCTGAGTAATCTTCCGGAACTTTGATGGATCCGGTGGCTTTGTCCTTGATTTCACGAGTCACTGTAAACGCCTTATACAGGTATTTTGTGATCAGCTGGCTGAGTGCCAGAGCCAGGTTGGCAAACGCCGCCATAACCGCAAAAAAAGTAGCCTTGAGGTTCGCCGGCGCGGAGTGCGCGATCCAGGCCAGCATCGGGATCATCGCGATTTGCGACAGCGGGGATTCGGCGGCGGTGTCGACCAGTGCGATAAAACGCGCATCGACCACCCCGTTCGTTACCGATGAAGTCCACTGGTGCAGCCCGTAGTACATGCCAAGGTTGGGCAGCGACAGCAGCGCGACAGCAATCGTCAGTACAGTAATGATAAAAGCGATCGAGCGCTCTGCCATAAAACGCCGGAAAATAAACATCCCGAACAGGGTCAGTATGCCACCGATCAGTGACAACACGGACAGGAACTGCTGATCAAATTTCAATACGTCGATCATCCACCAGGTTTCACCGACGCCGAAGGAAGGAATCGCGCGAAACATAAAGATCACCGCCGCAGTGCCGGCAAACACCTTACGTGCGTAAGGACTCATCTGTTTGAGCAGGCGGTTGATCAGGAATATGACGATCGCAACAGAGCCGACAAAAATAATTTCCTGGCCGAACGGGATTTTGCTGATACCCAGCAGCAGGGTCAAGGCCACGAAGACCAGGCTGCCGCCGAGGATCCACCAGTTTGTCTGTGTCGGTGTGTAGCCGGGACTCAGCAGGCGCAGCGCTTCCTCTCTCGTATAACCCTTTGTCGTCAGCAGCTTCAGGTTACGTTGTTTGAGCAGTGCAGCCAGCATGACACCGAGCACGGAGACGACAGGGATCAGCAGTGCAGCCTGGTAGATAAACGTATAAGCGGCGAGCTTTTCAGACTCGGGCATCTTTTGCACGCCACTGAATACATAGATATTGAGCACCGCTACGAATACGGTTCCGCTGATGATTGCCACGCGGCCCAGCGTCTGCATCGTGGTATGCATCGATTTGAGTTGTTTTTCATCGTAGGGTTGTTGGTCAGGATCCAGCGCGGGTACCGCTTCGACCGTCATCGCATCGGCGACCACATCCTGGATCACGTAACCGATCGGCGCGAGCAGGGCACTGATCACATACCAGGCCTCGATCGACAGAACCGCTTTCATCTGCGCGGTTTTGGTGATCAGGCCGATCATGATCAGCAGGCTTGTGGTGATCAGGCCTGCCCCAAGGTACACCAGCCAGGTTTTGTAGCGCCACAGCAGGTCAACCAGGTGTCCAAGTGGCATTTTAAAAACCCAGGGGATCATGATCCAGAAACCGAGCGCTGTAAGAAATTCCGCGCTGAGATGAAAGTACTCTTTGACAAAAAAAACGCCGACGATGCCAGTCAGGCTGGAGATGCCTGCCGCCAGGTAGACCATCAGTGGTGGCAGGTAGCTTAAACGGAATTCCCTGCCAAGGCTGAAGAAGTGCCTGTCCAGCCAGCGGTAAAGGCGCAAAAATACAGTCATGACTAGCCTGTTTCCAGTTTGATCCGGACATTGTAGTTGTTGACAGGTACGAAAACAAATCGTGTTGCAACCCACAGGCAGGGGTGCGTTGTATACACCAATACCAGTGCAAATACACGCAGGCACGCCGGCAGAGCGAAAGCCGGCCAGAGCGTGCCATCAGGATGGCTGTAGAAGGGTAGTGGGCAAGGCAGGCCGGGCATGAAATATGCCTGCTAGAAGATGATGTGTTCGATTAGCCGTACTGAACTCGACTTTTCGTTGCAACGACTAATGGATGAGAGAGCAGTTTCTGGAGGCTGTGATGAAAAAGCAGTATACCAAGTTTGCGATCAAGTACCTGTGCCTGTTGTTCCTCTATCCTTTGGGGTTGACACTGGCACTATTGCTGGTCACCTCGCTCGCCGGTGTATTTTTCGTCTGACTATTCATTGTTTTCCCAATTGTTTTAGCGTCGAATTACCTGTCACGGGTGCCGGTATCTGGTATCGGACAAACGTGACCTTTG
>JALUUZ010000382.1 GCA_027021095.1 Gammaproteobacteria bacterium | reverse complement strand
CGTTTTCGGCGATCGGCGGCGCCTTGATCTTGATCTTGTTGCTGTTGGTCATGCTCGCGCTGCCCATGGCCGCCTTGACTGCCGCGTCGATCTTTTTGGCACTGAACGCCGCTTTCGGCCAGGCTGCCAACACACTTTGTGGAGCGAGTAAACCCGCGCTGGCAGCGACGGTGACTGCGCTGACGCTTAAGGCGCCCTTTAAAATAGTTCTACGTTTCATTCATGAACTCCTCAACAGATATCAAATTCATTTACTCTACAGAGTGTGTATAAATTCTACGACAAGGTCTAATTCTTTGTCAGTCAGGATTTTATGCCTGCCAAAGGGAGGCATCGGCGAATTTGGATTCTTTTTGGTTGCGTCCCAGATCTGCGCTTTGAGTGCTTCCTTGGTATAGCGTTTTCCAATGCCGATCAGCGGGGGCCCCATATTCCCGGGCTGTGTTCCGCCTTTGATCATATGGCAAGCCAAACAATTGCCTTTCTTTCGGTTAAACGCAATGTCTCTGCCTTTTTCAACGGCACTCTTTGCCTGTGATACCGAAATCGGTGTCAGGGTCAGGCTGCCGAGCAGTGTCACAATAGAAGCAGCTGTTGCAACCAGTCTTGCGGTCTGCCGCATGATTACCTCCTCACTAAATTATTTGAATTGATCGTTATCCGTTTATCGCTCAGGGATTCCGTCTGTCACTCAGGGGTCTTGGGACTGGAGATGCTTGTGGTGAGGCGCAGGTACTTACATACAGTACGCCCCCACCTGGCCATCTTTCCAGGTCCGTCCCCGTGTGTTGCTGAGTCAGTGGACAAGCTTTTTGTAGTCAAGCCAATACAGCCTTGTCCGGATGGGTATAGCTTCGTAAACCCTTAGCCGTATCGGCGTTAAGGATAGCTTACTGATTGCATGGAGAATAGCAAGTGAAAATCACTTTTCCCATGAATATTAATAAACCGTAATATTATGAATTATCTGCCGCCGAGACAGCCTGTCTAGCCCGCATTTCTCACCACCGTTCGTAACGACACGGAGCAAGGGTGTGCCATGGCGCCGTCGCAGTAGAAGGGGGGTGAGTAATGCGGGCTAGTGATGCTTGGGTTTGCGGATATGGACTTCACGTTTGAAGTCTCTGAGCCTGGCATCGATCTTTGCGGCCAGGAATTCGTTGTTGGATTTAAAGCTGGCCGCCTTGGTCAGGTTGGTGATCGCAAGCTTGAGTTGATCGTTGAGGTAAAAATATTCGCCCCGGTGCAGGAAGGCTTCGCCAAGGTGCCCGGTTTTTGCGGCGGCCAGTGAGTAGAGCTGGTGCAGTGGTGCTTCAACCTGGTTGTCGGGGTTGCTGAGATAATTGCTGATCAGCCGGTAAGCGCGCTTGTATCTTTTCAGCTGCGTCAGCGCCTGGGCATAGTAGTAAACGACGGCATAGTTGTTAGGATAGAGTACCAGTGCGTCTTCGAAGACTTCCTTGACCTTGGCGGCATTGCGGCTGGCCAGCGCGATCTCGCCGCTGGTGATGATATAGGCGAGCCGGGTCGGGTCCTTGCGCAGCAGGATTTCGATATGCCTGCGCGCAGCACCGGGATTCGTGGTACGTAACAGTGCCAGCGCCAGGCCGTAGCGGGCGGCGTCCTTGTTCAGTGTAAACCCTGATGACAGCGCTTTTTTGAAGCGGTTCAGCGTGCGTGCCGGGTTCCGGGTGATCAATGTCGCAATCCGTGCGCGCATCAGGTAAAAATTGAAGTTTTCCTTTGGCTGCCTGACTTCGAACTGCCCGACCCGGTTCTGCGCATCAGCAATCCGCGTGGTCGACACCGGGTGTGTGCTTAGAAATTCAGGCAGGCGGTTGCCATACAGGCTGGTGGCCTTCTGCATGCGCTGGAAGAATTTTGCCATCGCATTGGGATCGAAACCGGCATGGGCAAGAATCTTGATGCCGATGTGGTCTGCCTCTTTTTCATTCGCGCGTGTAAAGTTGACCTTCGCTTGGTAAGAGCCGGCGATGCCGGTGGCGATCACTCCTTTGGTCAACTGGGAATTGCCTTTGCTTGCAATCAGTGCAGCAATCATCGCCGCAGCGACCGCGATACCGCGCCGTTTCTTGCTGGCATACATCCTGGACATATGGTTCTGGGTAATATGCGCAACTTCGTGTGCAACCACGGCCGCCAGTTCACTTTCGGACTTGGCGGTTTCGATCAGCCCGGCGTTGACGCCAATGTAGGCGCCGGGCGCGGCGAACGCATTGATCGAGTTGTCCTTGAGTACGAAGAAAGTGAATTTACGTTGCGGCTGGTCGCTCTGGGCGACCAGTTTATAACCCAACGACTGGATATAGTGTGTGACCAGCGGATCCTCGATAATCATATGATGCTTGCGCAGCAGCCGCATCAGTTTTTTCCCGATCTCTGCTTCTTGTTGCGGACTCAACACCGAGCCGGCTGGATTTCCCAGGTCTGGAATCGCGGTGTCTGCCAGGGCCGGGACAGCGTTTAAGGCCAGAAATAGAAACAAATACCTGATCATCATTGACGGTGAACCTGCGGGTGTGCGTCTGTGGTTCCTAAGTTTACCGTAAATACCGGGCCGGTGCATGTACTGGGATCTATTGGACATGCTGTGCACTTGGCCGCACTCCCGCGGTCGTGAAAGCCGGTCAGGCTATACTTTTCGCCGCCTGATTGCGAACGACAGTGAGAAAGACGGTTCAACCTGGTTGACAAACAGTCAAGAATATAATCAAATACTGAATTAGATTTGTAAACTATCAATGGCCTTGAACGAAAGGACTCTTGTAAAATGACTGAAATAAAAGAAATTTTTCCGGCAGAATTAAAAGCATGGAGTGACGCGGGTAAGGATTTCCTGTTGCTCGATGTGCGTACTGAAAACGAGATGCGCCAGGGCATGCTGCCTGGCGGGGTGCCACAATCGATGCGCAGCCTGCCGGCGGATCTGCACCGTTTCGACCGGCACAGTGTGATCGTGGTTTATTGCCGCAGTGGCATCCGCTCCGCGCAGGTCTGTGGCTTTATGGCCAATAACGGCTTTACAAACACGTACAATTTGCGTGGTGGTATTTTACAGTGGGCCGGCGAAGGTCTGCCGGTGGTGCAGTACGGGCAGCAAGGCCAGAAAGCCGGCATAAAATAAATGGTAATTGGCGCGTTGGCGCTCAGGTGCCGGTTGTACAGGGAAAATCCAGTTTGATCTTGGCTTGGGTAGCTGGTTATCATAGGCAACTCAAAGTTAACCTGCTTATTCAGTACGGGGGTAATGAACAGGGTTCATGACTTTCGTTGTTTTTAACAATAAAGAGGATGTAGATAATGGCAAATTTCGATGTAGAACTTGACGCAACCGGCTTGAATTGCCCTTTACCTATTCTGCGTGCAAAGAAATCACTGGCGGACATGGATTCAGGTCAGGTATTGCATATTATTGCAACCGACCCTGGTTCAGTAAAAGACTTTGAAGCCTTCTCAAAGCAGACAGGAAACGACCTGCTCGAATCACGAGAAGATGACGGGAAGTTCTTTTTCCTGATCAAGAAATCATGATTACCGGCTGAAACCTTGGTTCTCCGGGTTTCACAATGATGTCAAACAAAAAAACTGGCCATTATAGCAACCAAAGGCACCCTTGATTGGGCCTATCCGCCTTATATACTGGCCTCTACCGCAGCAGCGCTTGGGTATGAAACCCAGGTTTTTTTACTTTCTACGGCTTGCAGTTGCTGAAGAGGAAACTTGATCTCAAAGTTTCCTCTTTGGGCAACCCCGGGATGGCGATGGATAAGTGGTTTCCGACCCTGTTGCAGATGCTGCCGGGAATGGAGGCGCGGTGCAGCGACATTTTTCGAGTTTGCAGGCCAGTCCGACGTCAATCTTTATTAATTGAGCTAGCCCGCCGTCAGATTTTGAACTGTTTGACCAGCCCGTACAGGTGATTGGTCAGGCCTGACAGGTCACTGCTGGCGCGCGAGGTCAGGTTGGCGCTTTCCTCTGTTTCTTCGCTGATTTGATGGATTGTCGTAATATTCTTGTTGATTTCGTCGGCCGTGGCGCTCTGTTGTTCGGCAGCGCTGGCGATCTGCATGGTCATACGGTTGATCGTCTCAACGACCCCGTTGATCGATTCGAGCGACTGCCCGGCGAGTTCTGCCTGCTCGACACTGCTTTTCGCTGCATCGGTGCCCCGTTTCATCGCGTTGACCGCGTTACTGGAACCTGACTGCACGGTTTCGATCATTTCGCGTATTTCCAGTGTCGACTCATGGGTGCGTGAGGCCAGTGTGCGGACTTCATCGGCGACCACCGCAAAGCCGCGCCCCTGCTCGCCGGCCCGTGCCGCCTCGATCGCCGCGTTCAGTGCCAGCAGGTTGGTCTGCTCGGCGATACCGTTGATGACATCGAGCACGCTGCCGATTTTCTCACTGCTTTCCTCGAGGTTCTTGATCACCTGTGCAGCCGAATCCACTTCCTGTGATAAATGGTGAATGCTGGAGACGGTGTTTTGGACGACGGATTTGCCGTTCGCTGTCTCTTCGCGCCCAGTGGAGGCTGCCGACGCGGCTTCGGAGACATTGCGCGCCACCTCCTGCACCGTGGCTGCCATCTCGTTCATCGCCGTGGCCACCTGGGTGGTCTGAGAACGCTGTTGTGACGACTGGTCGGACAGGTGCTGACTCAACTGGTCGAGCTGCTCCGATGCAGCCTGCAGGTTGGCGACATCGTCAGCGATGGTCTTGATCATCGTTCGCAGGGAGGCGACGAATGCATTGACCGCGCTGCGCAGCTGGCTGATTTCATCATTGTTTTTGACCGGCAGGGTCACTGTCAGGTCGCCATGTCCTTCGCCCAGGCCTTTGATCAGCTCCGTGGTCTCACGCAGCGGCGACAGCATGCCGCGGCGGAACAGCACGACGATCAGTCCGCTGATGATCGCGATGATCGCGATGGTGGTGAAACCCATGATCGTAAACAGCCTGTTGAGTGAAGAGGTAGCCGAGGAATTGACGCGCTCGATCGCCTCATCGATTCTTTTCTTGCTGGTTTCGAATCCTTTCTGTACTGATTTTTCAGACATGCCAAGGACGATATAGCCAAGCTTGGTGTCTTCATTCTTGATCGGGTACTTCTTCTCGATCACATGCGCCAGGTCCTTTGGTTTTTTGGTCTGGGTCATGTTGGAGCCGTCAGGTTTCATGAAATAGGCGTAGACCACATCCGGGTCTTTTTCCGCTTCCAGTTGAAACGACTTCAGGCCGGTGAAATCATAGGAAATAATCAAGTCAGGCGAGGTCTTGGCAATAAACCTGCCGATGCTGTCAGCCTTGGAAATCAACGCACTTGTCAACGCCGACTTGGCGTTGCGGCTTTCGACCTGGAATGCTGTCCTGGCGATGCGGACCTGCTCCTGGGTCGCCTGCTTGGCCTCGTTGATGATCAGCGCACCACCGACCAGCACCGCCATCAAGGTGCCGCCCAGTACCGGCGGGATGAATTTCATCGACAAGCTGAGGTTTTTGAATAAGTGCATTGGTTTTCCCCGTGCTGCTACTTGTATAATCTTGTTGAGTTCGTTGCGGTACTGCCCGTGCCGGGACTCAAGCCTACCCGGTCACGGACAGAGGCAGGCCCATGCGCCGGTTTCAGTATTCCTCGCCTACCGCGTACTTGGTGATTTCCCTGACCTTGCCAAAATCCGCGTCCGTTGCAGCATGGAAGTTCGTGACCTTAGCGGATTTCAGAATCGCCTTGCCTTCCGGTGTTTTATGCAACGAAGTCATGAATTCCTGGATTTTCTTGGCCTTGTCCGTGGGAAAATCGCCTTTTACTGCCCAGGTCAGGTGGATAAAAGGCTCACTGACCGCCAGGGCGACCATTTGTGAAGTGTCTATCTTTGATTTTACACCCTTGACCTTGAGAATAATGTTACCACTGCCGGCTGCATCGGAAGCCTTGTTGAACGCAGCGATTACCGCGCTGGGCGGGTTCTTGGCGAATTTGACCTTGTAGTCCTTGCCTGCGACCAAGCCGGCTTTTTTCAGGATCGCGGTCGGTGCGATATAGCTGCCCATCGCCTTGGGACCGCCGCCGAACAGGATGGTCTTGCCTTTCAGGTCCTGGATGGATTTGATGCCGCTGTCCTTGCGTACTGTCAGTTGCCCGGCGATCGTCCTCGAACCTTTTTCTTCGTTGACGACGATGACCTTGTAACCCTGTTCCTTGTGGCTTTTGATATAGTGATACTGGTTATAGTGCACCAGGTCGAATTTTTTCTCTTTGACACTCTTCCAGAAGGTTTTGAAGTCCTTCGGGATCACCAGGACGACTTTTTCGCCCAACACCTTCGACAATTGGTCTGCCAGCGGTTTGAACGCCTTGTGCGTGACTGCAATCGGGCGCCGCGGGAAAATGCCCATGGTGATGTCCGCGATTGCCGGTACAGAACCGAGCAAAATGATCAATGTGCTTGCCAAGCCCATCAGTTTTCGTGCATTCATAGAAATCTCCCAGAGAAGCATGAATTGAACCATGTATTCATGTTACAAACAGTTAAACAAACCAGCCGGTGGCTTTTGCTGCGATTACGTCTGTCTCAATCGGCCAGAACTGTGATCGCTTTAGCACTTTGTTCGGACACGGTTGCTGCCAGCGGGAGTCAGTGCGCTCCCAATCAGCTGGATCATCCTGGATCCCTGCCGCAGGCAGTGTACACAAGCGCTGAAACCGGTGTTTTTTCAGGGATTCCATTCATTCGACAGACCAGCATCGACGACCAAGGCTGGAGGACGCTTATCGATTAGCAACTTTTACACCAGCTTGGCCGGTTTTTTGCCCGAACTAGCCTGCATTTCTCACCACCCTTCTACTGCGACGGCCCAATGGCACGCCCTGGCTGGCTTTCGCTTGGAGCCTGAATCCCGCGGTCCGGAAGTTTTTTCTGCAACATTGCCTCGCCCAGAGGCGGCGCAGAAAAAAGCTTGCGGACCGCGGGACCATTCAGGCGGGGGTTGTCATTGTCACGACCTGCCAAAACGCTTCACGCAGGGTGTGATGCGTACAACGTACCCTTGCCTGCGCGCTCCTCGGTCGCGAAAGCCACCCATGCCGCACCCTTGTACCGTCTCGCGACGAACGGTGGTGAGCAATGCGGGCTAGGAACCAAGCTAAAGAAGTCACCACGGCAAACGCTAAATTTACTGGCAGGGTGAAATATCTATAGTGCCCTGCGGAGTCTACTTTAAGGGAAGCAGCTGATGGCTTTTAAACAATTATTCAGACCAAAGAGTATTCTGGCGCGGCTGTATGCTGCATTGCTGTTGGCTGGGGCGGGTTCCGGCCTGTTAGTGTCGTTTTTTCTGCCAAAAACCGGTTTTTTTGTGTTGCTGACCAGCGGACTGTTGATAGGTCTCGTTGCGGTGATGCTGGTGCGTTTGTTGCTGGTAGCCAGGCTCAGGCAGATCGAGACGATGGCCAAGGCGGTCATGCAGCAGGATATCTCTGTACGCTGTGCGTTGCACAGCGAAGACATGCTCGGTACCATTGCCAGCGGTTTCAACCGCATGGCGGAAGACCTGACACAGAGTATCGGGATGGTCGCGCAGACTACGACCAGGCTTGCCGATGTGGCCAACCGTGTGGCAGCCGTCAGTCGCCAGACCGATCAGTGTCTGCAACTGCAGCAGAAAGACACAGAAAATGTGACCGCGGCAGCCAACGAGATGAGCAGCACCGCCAGTGACATGGCTGTCAACGCCGAACGGGTGCGCGAGGCGATTCGTGAGACCGCCACCGAAGCCAAGGGCGGCGCGCTGGTGGCGACCGAGGCGATCGGTGGGATCGACAATTTGCTGGGCCGGGTCAGTGACGCGGCGCAGCATATTACGGCATTACGCGAGGATGCCGAGAAGATCGGTATGGTCCTGGAGGTGATTCGTGGTATCGCTGAGCAGACCAACCTGCTGGCGCTGAACGCGGCGATCGAAGCGGCACGGGCCGGTGAGCAGGGGCGCGGCTTTGCCGTCGTGGCCGACGAGGTCAGGACACTGGCAAGCCGGACCCAGCACTCGACAGACGAGATTCAGCAGGTGATCGAAAGCCTGCAGCAGAAAACCGTGACGGCGGTCGACGTCATGCAGAAGGTGACCGAGAAGGGGCAGGAAGGTGCGGACTATGTCGAGCGTACTGCCGAGTCGCTGGCGGGTATTTCCGGCAGTGTGCAGTCGGTCGAGCAGATGGGCGAGGAGATTACCAACGCTGTCATTCAACAAAAAAGCGTTGCCGAACAGATCACCGCTGACATCTGCCGGATCAACAGCGCCACCGAAGAGACCGCTGCGGGGTCGCAGCAGACCAAGTCAGCCAGCGAAGAGCTGCTGGTGCAGATCGATGCGTTGAAAAAGGTTGTCAAGGGTTTTGGGTTGTAGACAAGTGCGTAGAAGGATCGCCACGTGATGCAATTGAATTTGCCGTGGTGTTGGTATATGTGACGTACTCCGCCCTATCGTGGCGGTGTGCAAAGCACACCAAGGGATTTGCGGCAAGGAAATATCGTGTGTAGAAGGATCGCCACGTGGTACGATATGATTTGTCGTGGTGTTGGTACATACGACGCACCCCGTCCCGTCGTGACGGTGTGCGCAGCACACCAAGGGATTTGCGGCATGGAAATATCGTGTGTAGAAGGATCGCCACGTGGCACGATATGATTTGTCGTGGTGTTGGTACATACGACGCACCCCGTCCCGTCGTGACGGTGTGCGCAGCACACCAAGGGATTTGCGGCATGGAAATATCGTGTGTAGAAGGATCGCCACGTGGCACGATATGATTTGTCGTGGTGTTGGTACATACGACGCACCCCGTCCCGTCGTGACGGTGTGCGCAGCACACCAA
>JALUUZ010000381.1 GCA_027021095.1 Gammaproteobacteria bacterium | reverse complement strand
CCGCATTTCTCACCATCGTTCGTCGTGAGACGTAGCAAGGGTGCTTTCGCGACCGAGGTACGCGCAGGCAAGGATGCTAATGTATGGATAATGACATGGTACGAAAGAATCGTGTGTAGAAGAATCAACACGTGATACCATTTGATTTGCCTTGATGTTGGTGCGTACAACGCACCCTACCTCTTTGTGGCGGTGCACGCAGTGCACCAAAGGATTTACACCAAGAAAATATCATGTGCCAAAGTAGGGTGCGTTGTACGTACCGCCACCACTTCCGGATCACGGGATTCAGGCTCCAAGCAGTCCTCAGGTGCTTTATACCTGGTAGGGTGCGTTGTACGCACCGTAGAAGGATGGTAGGAAATGCGGGCTAGCAGTGCAGTCTGGTGCCGCCGGACTATACGTGCAAGTCGGCAAAGTATAGTATAGAGTCATAGCTGCATAGGGAGAAAACCCAGCCAATGAATCTTGACGAGATTATCAATTACAGACAGGTGTCTGATCGTATCGCCTCCTCAGGCCAGCCTGAAAAACAGCAGTTCGAGTGGATCGCCTCGGCAGGGTATGAGGCGGTCGTGAACCTGTCCATGCCTGATTCTGAAAACGCACTTGCCGACGAGGGATCGGTCGTCAGCTGTCTGAAAATGATCTATGTCCACATCCCGGTACCATTCGATGCACCGCAGCGGCGTCACTTGTCTCTTTTCCTGCAGTTTATGTCGGCGCTGTCCGGGCAGCGGGTCTGGGTGCACTGTGCGTTGAATTACCGTGTGTCCGCGTTTCTATATCAATACTGGCGGCTGTCATTGGGTGCCAGTCCGGAACAGGCGCAACAGGTCATGCTGCCGACCTGGAAGCCAGACAGTGTCTGGCGGCAGTTTATGTCGATTGAGGTGGATGAGGCCGAAAGGCCGGTGCAAGTACCCTGATGCCGTATAGCCGGTTTGCGTATAGTTGGTAACACTTTGGCTGGCCGGTCTGCGTTATTAGAGTAGCGGCGGTCCAGGTTTACATGCTGAAGCAGTTTTTCTACAATGGATCTCTGGCCGTCTCACGGAAGCAGGCTCTGGAGTCCTGTGCGACAGGCTGTTCAGAGTTCTGAAAACAACAAATAAATCATATCGATCAAAAAGGACAATCACTATGGCTGCAGAAGTTACCTACCTGGAACTGTCGGAGGAAACCGGTTCACATAAGTTCTATGAAGTCACGGTCAATAGCTGTGCGATGACGATACGCTACGGCCGTATTGGTGATAATGGCAACACCAGTACGAAAGAATTCGATACGCCGCAAAAGGCCAGAACCGAAGCAGAGAAGAAAATCAAATCCAAGCTGAAGAAAGGCTATGAGCATGCAGTTATGGGAGTGCGCAAAAAGCGCGCGATCACTCGCCGAGCGATCAGCAGCAAACGCTCCAGTGCCAAGAGTGCGCCGGTGTTGTGGAAGTTTGCGACGGGGTCGGATGCTTTTGGTATCTTTGTCGATCAGCGCGGCTGCTGGGCCGGCAACGAGGCTGGCAGAGTGTTTGCACTGGATCATGAAGGCAATGTAAGAAATCAATACAAGCTGCCGGACGGGGTCAAGTGCATCGTTTCGGACCAGGACTGGCTGTATGCCGGCTGTGACGATGGCAATGTCTATGACCTGACCGGCAAGGTGCCCCAGGTCGCCTACGAGATCGCAGAAGATGTCGATATCTACTGGCTGGATATCTACGACGGGATTCTGGGCGTGGCGGACGAGGATGGCGGTCTTACCGTGGTAAATCACGAGGACGAATCACAGTGGTCGGCCACCAGCAACGGGACCAGCGGCTGGATGGTGCGCTGCGATGAGATCGGGGTCTATCACGGGCACTCCAATGGTGTCACCATGTATGACTGGGAAGACGGCTCCAGAATCTGGCACCGCAAAACGGAGGGTGAAGTGT
>JALUUZ010000380.1 GCA_027021095.1 Gammaproteobacteria bacterium | reverse complement strand
CATCCGTGCCGACGCTGCATGATGCAACAAGGCAATCGGAGGACGCTCACCGATGGCCATCGCCTCGCCGTGGTAGCCTTGATAGCTGCTGCAGGTCACTGCCACGTCCGCGACCGGTACCTGCCAGGGCCCGACCATCTGGTCACGTGCCACCAGCCCTGTCACCGAACGGTCTCCGATGGTAACCAGAAAGCCCTTGCCGGCCACGGCAGGCAGCAGCAGCACCCGCTCCAGCGCCTCGTCGATGTCGATGTCGCTGGTATCGAATTCCTGCTTCGGAAAACTGAAATGCCGGGCATCACGCAACATCTTCGGCGGCTTGCCGAACATGACCTCCAGCGGGATATCGATCGGTGTGTTGTCGAAATAGCCATCACCAAGGACCAGCCGCGGGTCTTCGGTCGCTTCGCCGACCACCGCCCAAGGGCAACGCTCGCGCTCACAGATCGCCTGGAACTGTGCGACCTGCCCGGCATCGATCGCCAGCACATAACGTTCCTGCGCCTCATTACACCAGATCTCCAGCGGTGACATCCCCGGATCATCGTTTGGTATCGCCCGTAACTCGCACCGTGCGCCGCGTGCGCTGTCATGCACCAGTTCGGGGATCGCGTTGGACAGCCCACCGGCACCCACATCATGAATCGAGATGATCGGATTCTGATCACCCAGTTGCCAGCACTGGTTGATCACCTCCTGGCAGCGACGCTGTATCTCCGGATTGCCGCGCTGCACCGATGCGAAATCCAACGCTTCCTCGCTGTCGCCGGTCGCCATGCTGGAGGCGGCACCGCCACCGAGACCGATCAGCATCGCCGGCCCACCCAGTACGACCAACGCCGCGCCGGCAGGGATGTCCTGCTTGTGGGTGTGCTCACGCTGGATATTCCCTACGCCGCCGGCAAGCATGATCGGCTTATGGTAACCACGGACCTCCGGCCCCTGCGGTCCACTGAGCTGCTGCTCGTAAGTACGAAAATAACCGCAAAGATTCGGCCTGCCAAATTCGTTATTGAACGCCGCGGCGCCGATCGGTCCCTCGAGCATGATATCGAGTGCCGAAACGATACGTGCCGGCTTGCCATGATCCACTTCCCATGGCTGCAGTGCCTGTGGAATCCTCAGGTTCGAAACGCTGAAACCGCACAGACCGGCCTTGGGCACAGAACCGCGGCCGGTCGCACCTTCGTCACGAATTTCACCGCCTGAACCGGTCGCTGCGCCTGGAAACGGCGAAATGGCAGTCGGATGGTTGTGTGTCTCGACTTTCATCAGGATGTCCGTCTGCCCGGTATGGTACTGGTAGGCCTTGGTCTCAGGATGTGGATAGAACCGCGGCGCTTCGAAACCTTCGATCACTGCCGAATTGTCACTGTAGGCCGAGAGAATCCCTGTTGCGTTCTGCTGATAGGTATTTTTGATCATGCCAAACAGCGAAGCCGGCTTCATTTCACCGTCGATTTTCCAGTCGGCATTGAAGATCTTGTGCCGGCAATGCTCCGAATTTGCCTGCGCAAACATCATCAGTTCGATATCGGCAGGGTTACGTTCCATGGCGGTAAAGCTCTCGACCAGGTAGTCGATTTCATCTTCCGCCAGCGCCAGTCCCAGCTCCTGGTTGGCGGCGGCCAGGGCCTCACGCCCGCCACCGAGTATATCCACGCTGCGAAACGGTGCCGGTTCCGTGTTGACGAACAGACCCAGTGCCTCGTCGAACTGGTCGATCAATGTTTCCGTCATCCGGTCATGCACCAGGCGTTTCAGCGTCGACAACTCGTGCTCCGGGGCATGAAACGCATGCGCCGCATCACGGGTATCGACGAAGTAGGCGATACCCCGCTCGACGCGCCTGACTTTTTCCAGACCGCAGTTGTGTAGTATATCCGTCGCCTTGCTCGACCAAGGTGAAATCGTGCCGAACCGCGGCACTACGATAAAAGCCGGTTGCAGCCGGTCGAAGTCGTCGCCGGCGAGGCGCTGCCCCAGCACCGCGTTGAGTACCTGCGTTTCCGCTGCACTCAACGCCTGTTCAAGATCGACGAAATATTCATAACGTGTCACGATCTGACTGATCGCAGGGACCTGTTCCAACAGTTTCTCCAACCGAAAGTTGGAAAGTGCCGGACAACCACGGATATGCAACATAGGAGTTCCTGGATAGATTTCACTCAGCCTTGCAGGTTTTCTATCATACTGAAAACAACCACCGGCTGCTATAGACGATTTGGTTCAATTTCACGCCAGCACAGTCCATGTTCCTGGTCTGCGATCTCCAGCCTGCTGCCCGCTGCACCCAATACCGGTAACAATTCGTCGATCACATGATCGTGAGAGTTGTTGTCCCGGCTCAGGTGCATCGCGACCACGCGTTGCAGGCGGCTGCCTGCCACCTGTCTCAGCAAACCGGCCGCCTGCCGGTTACTCATGTGACCATAATCACCAGCGATACGCTGCTTGACCGATTGCGGATAACTACCCTGCCACAACAAGTCGATATCATGATTGCATTCGAGCAGCAGCGCATCGACGTTCGCGAGCATGCCGACGATATGCGGTGTGACCGAACCCGTGTCAGTCAGTAACGCAAGCTTGGAGTCGCCATCGGAGAACACGAACTGGCAGGGCTCATTGGCATCATGCGGTACGGGAAACGGCTGCACCTCGATGCCGTTGATCGAAAAGGATGAGTTGACATCGAACAGCTGCAGCCGCAAGTCCTCCCGGGTGGACTGAAGCGGTCCCGACAAACTGGTCCCATAGGTCATCCAGACTGGAATATCGAAGCGCCTGGCAAGCCGGCCGACTCCCTGGATATGATCGGCATGCTCGTGCGTGACCAGCAATGCATCGATCTGCTGCGGCTGCCTGGCGAGCCTCGCAAGCCGGCGTTCGGTCTCTTTCAACGAAAAACCACAGTCGATCATCAGGCAGGTACCGCGGGCTTCCACCAGCGTGGCATTGCCCCGGCTTCCGCTGCCCAATGACGAAAATCTCAACGCCGTCGTCCGAGCCGTCGTGTCAGCGCGTTACTTCAGGTTTTTGTGCAACAACGACATGATCCTGGTACCGACTTTCGAGTTCTCAGCGGCACCTTTGTCATCGTGCACCGTCACCTTGGTCGTGTTGCTGTCCGATTTGACATGAATCTGGTAGGTCCTGGCTTCGCCTTTTTTCTTTTTGCTTTTCCAGAACTTCAGCTTCGACGCAAAACCTTTTTTCTTTTTCGGATCGATGTCCGGGTCGTTGAAACGCACATAGTAGATACCCTTGGACCGGTTCCTGTCTTCGACCGTAAAGCCGGTGCGGTCGAGCGCCAGGCCAACGATACGCCAGGCCTTGGAGAATCCTTCATCCACTACCAGGTGCACGCCGCCATCGCCACGCGCCAGGTGTGACTTGGCCTTGGTCTTCTGCGCGGCCTTCTTGCTCGCGGTCATCGCCACGATACGTTTCTTGTGCACGCCAAGATGCAGCATCAACCGCTTCAGCACTTCGATCTCCAGCTCGGCATCCCGCTTCCTGGGTTTCCAGACAGTCCCGGTCGGTGACAGCGGTCCACCCTGCACTTCCTCGACCAGCCCGCGGTGTGTCAGGTAGAGCTCGGTCGTGCCGGGAGTCTCTCCACGTTCCAGTCGAACCCGGAAACGGTCGCGCGTCCCTGAAGAATAGGTGGAACTGAATACCTTGCCGATAATCCGGCGAATCGGCCCGGTCGGAATATTGGCCCGGTTTTCTGCCCAGTCCGTCTCCATGATCCCGATCGCTGCGTTCTCCTTGGCCAGCACGAAACCGTTCTTGACCCAGAATTCGCGCACTGCCGACCAGACCTGCTTGGGTGCCGCCGAGATTACCAGCCAGCGTTTGTCCTTGTCACGTTCCATCCGTACTTCCGGGTTCTTGAGCAGCACATTGCTTCCGGTACTCACCTGGCCGGTACGCTGGGAGCTTGAATACGCAGAATAGCTGGTCGTTCCGGAAGAGGGAATGGCCATGGTGTTGTCCGATCCAGGCGCCGTCAAGTCCGGCGGCACTTCCAGCGATTTGCCTTTACGGCTGGACTTGTAATCCAGCTTTTTGTTCGAAAACTTGTTCTTGATCTGTTTAGTCGTACCACACGCAGCGAGCACCGAGGCCGCCGCAATCAGTACTACCATCTTGATTCCAATACCCTTCACCATACTATTCTTCATAATTCATTACCTGTTTAAAACGACTCCCCGATTGATCCAACTCTACAGAGTTTACCCTATCCACCCAGCACCCCGGCATGACGCAGTGCCTGTTTCAGCCTGTCCCGATATTGTGCTGACAACTCGGTCATCGGCAGGCGGATTCCCTTACCGATCATCCCCATCTCATATAATGCCCACTTGACCGGGATCGGGTTGGCTTCGAGAAACAAATCACGATGCAACGGATCCAGTTCTGCGTTGATCTCTCTCGCTTCCTGCACACGACCAGCCAGCGCGGCAGCACACATCGCATGCATTTTCGCAGGCGCCACATTCGCCGTGACCGAGATGGTTCCTCTCCCTCCCGCCAGAATAAACTCCAACGCCGTCGCATCGTCACCACTCAACAGCATAAAGTCATCGTCGCAACACGCCATGATCTCCCTGGCCCGCTGAAGTTCCCCGGTCGCCTCTTTGATACCGATGATATTCCCGATCTGCGCCAACCTGCCGACTGTTTCCGGCAGCAGGTCACAAGCGGTGCGGCCAGGTACATTGTACAATATCTGCGGCACCGGGACTGCTTCGGCAATCGCCTTGAAATGCAGGTACAAACCGTGCTGCGTCGGCTTGTTGTAATAAGGCGTCACGAGCAGACAGGCATCGGCACCGGCCTGATGCGCGCACCGGGTCAATTCCATGGCTTCTGTAGTGGAATTAGCGCCGGTACCGGCGATCACCGGCAGCCGGTGGGCGACCTTTTCGACAACATAACGGATGACCTCGCAATGCTCCCGGTGGTCGAGCGTTGCCGATTCCCCTGTCGTACCAACTGCCACGATTGCATCCGTGCCATTTTTAATATGAAATTCAATCAATTGATCCAGGCTTGGGTAATCCAGGCTGCCGTCGTCCTGCATAGGCGTGACTAAAGCAACCATACTGCCATGAAACATTCAACTCTCCCGTCGGTAACTGTCGCCGCAACTGACTAACTGGAATTAACACAAGAATTTATGTCATTTCGCAAGCATATTACTGTGCGGTCTGGACAATAACAAGTACTATCACCACTAGCCACGCGCTTACGGCGGCCGGTGACGCGCGATGCGCACAAGGTGATCACGTGGAATCCGGCGCGCCATTCTGGTTAAATGACAACGGCCTGTCACTGGCAGGACTAGCCCGCATTGCTCACCACCATTCGTCGCGAGACGGCACAAGGGTGCGGCTTGGGTGGCTTTCGCGACCGAGGTGCGCGCAGGCAAGTAGGGTGCGTTGTACGCACCACCACCACGATAGAACGCATCGCACCACCCGAAGATGCTTTGCTGGCTCGCCGACCGAGCGAAAACCAGCCAGGACGTGCCATGGCGCTGTCGCAGTAGAAGGGTGGTGAGAAAGGCGGGCTAGCCATATTTTTATTTTCTCCAGGCATAAAGTTTTTGGATGCCATGGAGACTTCGCATTCCAAGGAGCGACATGGACAAGCAGCAGCAAGTACTACGTGAAATCCGCATCAACCCGATCGTGCCGAGTGAATCGGTCGTCGTCGCCACGGCGCGCAGCCTGCGGCCACGGAAAAAAGAAGAACCTGCGCCGCGTGACACCCGCAAGCATGTCGACAGCTGCCCGTTCTGCAAAGGCAATGAGGACAAGACACCGCCTACGGTCGCTGCCTGGCCGAACGAAGCACAGTGGGAAATACGTATCGTCGAAAACCTCTACCCGGTACTCGACGATACCGAGCAGCCAGGCTTTACACTCGGGCTGCAACAGGCGATTTCCGGCTATGGCCGGCATGAGGTCATCATCGACCACAGCAACCATGGGATTGCGATTCACGACATGCCGGAGACACACCTGTCGATGCTGTTTCATGCCTACCAGGAACGCATGCGGCAGCTCTATGCCATGGATCCCAGGCTCAAGTACGTACTGGCCTTCAAAAACTTCGGCCCGGCTGCGGGGGGCAGTATCCCACATACCCACAGCCAGCTGATCGCGATGCCGGTGATCCCGGAAAACGTCCACGCCGAAGTCTTCTACAGCCGGGAATTCTATCGCAAACATCACCAATGCATCTTCTGCTCACTGGTCGACGAGGCGTTGACGTTCGAAGTCACTATCTATGACCGCGACTCCGGCGAAATCCGGCGCCGGATCAGTGTCGGCCAGTACGTGATCGAAAAAAGCCGTCACTTTATTGCGATCAAACCCTTTGCCAGCCGTTTCGAATGGGAGATCCATATCCTGCCGCTGCAGCACCAGGCTGACTTCCTGTCAGCCGGCGCCGACAAAATAGAAGACCTGGCCGGCATTCTGCGCCGCACCATGGCGCGGCTGGAAGCCGTCGTCAGCGGCGCCCAGTACAACTATTTCCTGCACTCCCTGCCCCATGACCCGGACTGCGCCGAGTGTGAAGCAAGCTACCACTGGCACCTTGAAATCTGTCCGCGCACCAGTATCCCGTCCGGCTTCGAACTTGGCTCCGGCTTTTTTGTCAACAGCGTCAGCCCGGAAGACGCTGCCGAAAAACTGCGCGCAGTCAAGCTGGAGCGCATGCAGGAATGAATTCAATGACGCAATCAGAGCAGATTCTGTTATAGTTTATACCAGAGTGGCAGAAATCATCCGGAGACGGTCATCTCATTGAAAGAACAAGAAAACAAAAAACTGCATATGGCCATTGCGGCACTGGGCACCGACAAACCCGGCCTGGTCAGCAATATCACGCAGATGATCTATGAGTGCGGCTGCGACCTCGAAGACAGCCGTATGATCGCGATGAGCGGCGAGTTCGCACTGATCATCAAGGTCTCCGGTGTCTGGAATGCGGTCGCCAAGCTCGAGTCCTCACTCGGCTCACTGGAACACAGCCTGAACTTGAAAGTCGTGTGCAAGCGTATCGGCCAACAACAGGCTACACCGCGCCTGCTGCCCTATGCAATCGACGTAGTCGCGATGGACCACCCGGGAATCGTCTACAACCTGGCGAATTTCATCTCCGAACACGGTATCAACATCGAGGAAATGTCGACCAGCTGTTATTCGGCGGCCCACACCGGCACACCGATGTTTTCGGTACATATGAAAATCGGTATCCCGGCACAGACCCATATCGCGGACCTGCGGGAAAAATTTATCGATTATTGCGATGACCTGAATCTCGACGCACTCATGGAACCGGTAAAATACTAAGCAACTGATTTCAAGCAGTTTTATTTCAGGTATAACGTTACGGGTAAAACGATGGCAACGACGAAAAAAGCGAAAAAAGTCGAACTCAACAAAAAAGTCCCTGCGCTCAGCGCCCCGTGCACAGGTACCGGCACCTTCCGGCTGTCCGACTACAAGGGGAAGAAGATCGTGCTTTATTTCTATCCCAAGGACAGCACGCCGGGGTGTACGCGGGAAGGGCAGGATTTTCGCGACAACATGCTGAAGTTCAAGCGTCGCAATACCGTAGTATTCGGTATTTCCAGGGATAGCCTGGCGTCGCACGAACGGTTTATCGAGAAACAGAACTTCAATTTCGAGTTGATCGCAGACGAAGACGAAACCCTGTGTCAACTGTTCGATGTGATCAAGATGAAAAACATGTATGGCAAAAAAGTGCGTGGCATCGAACGCAGCACCTTTCTGATCGACGAAAACGGAAAGTTGCGGCGTGAATGGAGAAAAGTCAAGGTTGACGGCCATGTCGATGAAGTGCTCGATGCGGTCAAAGAACTCTGAGCATGAAAAAACGGGAAATCACCGGCCCCCGGCTTTTTATTCTCGACACCAATGTGTTGATGCATGATCCGACCGCACTGTTCCGGTTCAACGAGCATGATGTATTTCTGCCGATGGTGGTGCTCGAAGAACTCGATCATGCAAAGAAAGGCGTATCGGAAGTCGCCCGCAATGTACGTCAGGTCAGCCGTTTTCTCGATGACCTGATCAGCCAGTCCGACCTGGAAAAGATCGCCGATGGTATCGCGCTGAACCAGGGAGAGACCAATCTCGATACCGGGGCCACAGGCAGGCTGTTGTTCCAGACCAGGCCGATCGAAACCGTTCTGCCTGCTGGACTGCCGGGCACGGCTCCGGACAACGAGATCATCGCGATCGCGTTGTCGTTACAGAAACAACGCCAGGATATCAAGATCACACTGGTCTCCAAGGACATCAACCTGCGCCTCAAGGCAGCGATTCTGGGGATTCATACGGAAGACTACTACAACGACCAGGTGCTCGAGGATGTCGACCTGTTGTATCGCGGCATCGAGGAACTCGACCCCGGATTCTGGGAAAGCCTGGGCAATGACGTCAAATCCTGGAAGGAAAAAGGCAAAAGCTACTATGAAATCCACGGTGACATCATCAAGGACTGGCACCCCAACCAGTTTCTGATCATCGCCGGAGAAAAAAACTTTACCGCACGGGTCGCCAGCGTCGACGATGAAAAAGCCACGATCGTCACTACCGTGGACTATATGCAACCCGGACAACCGGTCTGGTCGATCACTGCACGCAACCTCGAACAGAACTTTGCATTGAACCTGCTGATGGACCCGGAGGTCGACTTCGTGTCACTGGTCGGCGTCGCCGGTACCGGGAAAACCCTGCTGACCCTTGCAGCAGGCCTGGCACAGACCATGGACGAACAACGCTACCAAGAGATCATCATGACCCGGGTCACGGTACCGGTCGGTGAGGACATCGGGTTTCTGCCGGGAACCGAAGAGGAAAAGATGACCCCCTGGATGGGCGCGTTGATGGACAACCTCGAGGTACTGTCGCAAAGC
>JALUUZ010000379.1 GCA_027021095.1 Gammaproteobacteria bacterium | reverse complement strand
TGAAAAAACCACCACCCTTGAGCGCATTTTTGGAACCGGTCAGGACAGCTACCCACTTAAAAAGTTTTGATTCAGCACCGTCTCCGGCAAGGAGTTTTACCGACGCCTTGGCCGACATCTTGTTCAGGTCCTTGGCAATACCGGAGAGGGCTTGTGCCGCCATCACGTAAGCCACCGACAACCAGGCATCCGGCACGGTGAGCATCATCAGCACCAGCACCTGCATCGCCATGCCAATATTCATCGTCAGGTTCAACCCGATACGCGCCCCCAGCCAGCCGCCCACCAGGTTGGTGACGATGCCGAAGAACTCGTAGAACAGAAACAGCATCGCCACCTCGAACGGCGAATAGCCGAGCAGGTGAAAATAGAGCACCACCAGCATGCGGATGGCCCCATCGGTGATAGTGAAGGCCCAATAGCCGCCGGTGACGACGAGGTAGTTACGTGTAGCGGTATCCATAGAGCTATTTCCAGAGAGTCCATATGCCGATGGCGATGAAACCAATGCCAGCCACAGTGTGCAAAACACCCTCACTCACATGCTGGGAGATGACTGACCCTGCCAACATACCCAAGGCGGACGTAGCGATCAACGCCAAATAGATATTTCAACCCAGGAAATGATTGTTTTTCGTCAACGATGGAAGCAATAGTGGGCACGAATTTGTTGCGCTACTTAAGCCACTTTGCCGCCACTTTTGAACTACCGCGCGGCTTGCACGTCAGCTGACCGACA
Organism: Gammaproteobacteria bacterium; assembly: GCA_027021095.1. Taxonomy (GTDB): domain Bacteria; phylum Pseudomonadota; class Gammaproteobacteria; order SZUA-21; family SZUA-21; genus SZUA-21. The sequence continues at coordinate 1,214 of JALUUZ010000379.1, read as the reverse complement.
CTGAGTTCTATCGGCTTGAGCATCACTTGCGAATTTAACCGGTCAAGCTTGATGAGTCCGGTAACATTTCGACCATTGATTACTTTCCCTGCGATCATCTGTTCCGAAGTCACCATCAGGGCAATACCGTACAGGCCTTCGGTCAAGTGTTTAACGCTAAAGCGTCCTGCCTTGTCTACTGTCGTGTTGGCGACCACGATGGAAAGAGAATAATAGTCAGGTTGTACCGGGGGTTTTTGACTTTTCGTACTGTGCTTGACTTTAAAAACGACAACCCGGATCGACTTCCGATCGACGTTGCTGATTTTGACACTGCCTGAAATGGAACCATTGGTCATTTCAGGCAGCAACAACAAAGGTCTTTCCTTTTTTGTCGATTGGGTATCAGTCTCCTTGTAGTGGGCGTAGAGTTTCTGTGCTTCACCCGTCAAGCCAAACCGAACCAGTGCGCGAACAAGCCTTTTAATACTATCCTTGCCATGGTGATAGTGCCTGGTATCCATGTAACCTTGTAGTGCCAACCGGTTTTCATCGTTGATCGGTGCGCTGTTCGCCAGCCAATACAGATGATATTGCACTGCAAGCAGACCAGGTCCGTTCGGAAATACCCCTTTGCGGGCGAATTCCTGTTGCTTGGAAAAATACTCTTCCGGTCTAAGCAGGCGCATGTAAATGTCCGACACCGCGTTGATCGCGGACTTGCGATAGATACTTGTCATTTTTTTACTTAGTACCAGCTTTTCCAATTTGGGAATAGCGTCAAGACTTAACGGATACGGAGAACTTCTCAACATCATTCCATAACTTTCAATCTGTTTTGGCATTTTGCGTGTTTCAATACCGTTACACACAGGTTTTTTACTGCGTCGATCTTTGGAATAACAACTGCCATCCGCACAGAACCTGACAAACGTGATGGACTTGGGTTTAATTTTCTCAAGCCCGGCAGCCTGAACGAGTGATCGCACATTCATTTGATACTTGGAATTCAATACCGGTTGCAGGCCGGCCAATCCAATCGCAACGAATACCACGACACCGATTCCCAAGATACCTGCCCTGGCTCGCTGTTTCCAATGCACAGCAGATGCCTGAAACAAAGGAATACAACCGTACAGGCTGTACAACATGACCAACACAAGAAACAACACCCCTGCCGAGAGTAGTTTCCAGCCATACCAGCTGGGTTCGAGCGCCTGGTCGAGTGCGTCTAC
>JALUUZ010000378.1 GCA_027021095.1 Gammaproteobacteria bacterium | reverse complement strand
ACACGGATCGGCGGCGAAAGAATTAATCGAAAGTTACTGCCAGGAACAAGGGATCGAAGACATTGACAAATTTACTGCAATGACTTTGGCCGATCTCAGCACTTTACATGCTGGCGCAATTATTGGCCTTGGCATAACAGAAGCGCAGCTCGAAACATGGCTGTCGAGCAAGCCCTAACCCACCACGAAACAAACCCTACTCCACGGTAACCGACTTCGCAAGATTACGCGGCTGGTCGATATCGGTGCCTTTCAGGCGCGCGACATGGTAGGAAAGCAGTTGCAGCGGGATGGTGTAGACGACCGGTGCTACACAATCGTCGACGGCGGGAATCGGGGTCATCTTGATGTCTTTGTCGCTGCCAGTCTGCATGCTTTCGTCGGCAAACAGGTACAGCCTGCCGCCCCGGGCACTGACTTCGTGGATATTGGTGGTCAGCTTTTCCAGCAGTTCGTTGTTCGGCGCTACGGCGACCACTGGCATGTTTTCATCGACCAGCGCCAGCGGACCATGTTTCAGTTCACCGGCGGGATAGGCCTCGGCATGGATATAGGAAATCTCTTTCAGCTTCAGTGCACCCTCCATTGCCACCGGGTACTGTGCGCCGCGTCCTAGAAACAACGCGTGGTGTTTGTCGTTGAAATCCTCGGACAGAGCCTGGATTGCCGTGTCCAGTTTCAATACCGACTCGACGAGCCGTGGCAAAGACAGCAGTTGCTGTACGATGTGGCGTTCGGTTTCCTCTGCCATACCATGACGTCTGCCGATCACCAGCACCAGCAGCATCAACGCAACCAGCTGCGTGGTAAACGCCTTGGTCGACGCGACACCGATCTCCGGGCCGGCACGGGTCATCAGTACCAGGTCCGAGGCACGCACCAGTGAACTTTCCGGTACGTTGCAGATAGTCAAGGACGATCCAAAACCAAGCCGCCTGGCTTCGTTCAACGCGGCCAGTGTATCGGAGGTCTCGCCGGACTGCGAGATCGTGATCACCAGGGAATTGTTCACCACCACCGGTCTGCGGTAACGAAACTCGCTGGCGACCTCGACATTACAACGTATTCCGGCAATCGCCTCGAGCCAGTAACGTGCGATCAGTCCGGCATGGAAACTGGTGCCGCAGGCCAGGATCTGAATATTTTCCACCTGGTCGAAAATCTGTTTTGCATCGACGCCAAAACTTTCCTCGATCACCCGGCCATTGGCAATACGGCCTTCCAGCGTGTCGCTGATGGCCTGTGGCTGCTCGTAGATCTCCTTGAGCATGTAGTGTCTGAATTCGCCACGCTCGATACTATCGGTCTTGAGTTTTGAAACCCGGGTCTGGCGCTCGGCCGGCTGCCCACTGCTGTCGAGAATCCTGACCCCGTCACGCCGCAGCTCGGCGACATCGCCGTCTTCAAGCACGATATACTGCTGCGTCACCGGAATCAGCGCAGCGATATCCGACGCAATAAAATACTCGCCGACACCGACACCGATCACCAACGGGCTGCCATGGCAGGCAGCGACCAGGACATCCGGATCGGTTTTGCTGACCACGCCCAGTGCATAGGCACCGGTGATATCCCGGGTCGTGGCCTGCACGGCTTCAAGCAGGCTTTTGCCCTGCTCCAGGTAACCGCATACCTGGTGCACGATTACTTCGGTATCGGTCTCTGACGTAAATTCAAAATCCTGCTGTTGTTGCCGGCGCAGGGCCTGGTGATTTTCGATCGTGCCGTTATGCACCAAGGCCACCAGGCTGCGGCACATATGGGGATGCGCGTTTTTCCGGCTCGGCCTGCCGTGTGTCGCCCACCGGGTATGGGCGACCCCGTTACTGCCGTTCAACGGCTGCTGTGCAAGCAGCTTTTCCAGTTCACCGACTTTTCCCAGGCTGCGCAGTCGCGCCAGTTGACTGTCCCTTGTTACCACCACCATGCCGGCAGAATCGTAACCCCGGTATTCAAGCCGCCGGATCCCCTCCAGCAGTATCTCTGTCACGTCACGTTGCGCGATTGCACCGACAATTCCACACATAAATTATACTTTCCATATCATTAACAATATCTATGTAATATTGTATAAAAATTGACTCTTTTGATTAAGTTTACGTTGAAAACCAGGGTATTTTGGACAATAGTTAAAGAGTTTGATAAGTATTCTGAATAACAATAACTATAATCACTGTCTCCCGACATAACAATATGATTATTGGCAGAATCAAAGACTCCGTCTTTTTTTTGATAACTGTTTATCTCTCTGGCTGTCTGCTGCTGTCTACGGACCTTTACGCGGCGAAAAAGACCGCCCGTTCCCGGCTGTTGGCCGATACAAACTGGCTGGCCGAAAGACTTGCGAACCGGAACATACTCATTATCGATGTACGACCGCCGGACCAGTATAAAGCAGGGCACATACGCAACGCAATCAACCTGCCGGTCGATGACACATTCATCAAGCACTCTTATGGAAACCGCGTCGCGCCGCCGGTCAGGATACGCCAGCTGTTCCGCCGCGCGGGGCTGAAGAACGGCCACTGGATCGTGATCTACGACAACGGCCTGCTCAAAAATGCCGCCAGGTTCTACTGGGTATTGAAGATCTACGGTCACCGCAAGATCAGCATTCTGAACGGCGGATACAACCAGTGGGTACGCGAAAAACGCGCCACCACCCAGAAAACCTTTACCCGCAAACCTTCCAATTATGTACCGGTCATCGCGCATCAGTATCTGTCGACGAAATTCGGCACCCTGCTGGCCATCGACAATCCACAGGTCACGATCATCGACTCACGCAGCCGCGATGAATACCTCGGCCTGAGTTCAAAGGCGAAACGTTTTGGCCACATCCCGCGGGCCCAAAGTATTCCATGGAACATGAACCTCGAACTGGTGGACGGCCTCTACAAGCTCAAACCTTGGGGTACGCTCAAAGCACTGTACAAACACCTGGACAAACGCGTACCTGTCATCACCTATTGCAACCGGGGCAAGGAATCAGCCGTTTCTTTTTTCGTGCTGAGCATGCTCGGCTACAAGGTATCAGTCTATGACGGCGCCTGGCTCGAGTGGGGCAACGATCGCAGCCTGCCGATCGTCAAACCGGATGACAATGCCAAATGATCGGCAAGCACCTGTCAATTCAATCCCGACTCACCCTGGTCATCTTCGTTTCCTTTTCCCTGCTGCTGATCATCACCATCCTGGCAATTTCCTACTCGGACCTCAAGGCAGTGCGCAAACAGACAGTCGATGTCGCCAACAAGGTCGTCAACGTACTGATCCAGGATTTCGTCAGGCTGCTGAAGCACACCCCGCAACCGGGCGCCGAATCCAGTGCCGACATCGCTGCCGATATCGCTGCCAAGCTGGAAACCTTCTCGCAGATACGCCAGGTTGAAATCTACAATAAAGAACACAAGCCGGAACTGACCTATGTACACAACCAGGACAAGTACACTGCGCCGGTCACGCTGCAACCGAATACGACCCTGATCAAGGATGACTATATCCACCTGTACCTACCGGTGCTCTACCAGTACAACGACTACGGTCATGTCTACCTCAGGCTTTCCGCCGATGCGCTGAACAGCCGCATCGCACACTATATCTCCAACATGAAACTGATCGTACCGTTGTTGTTGCTGTTCTCGTTCCTAGCTGCCCTGTTTGCCCAGCGGTTTTTCACCCGGCCGATACGCCAGCTGGCTGAAGCGGTCAACCAGGTCTCGACCACCGCGAATTATTCGGTCACCGTTACGACCAATGAAAAAGCCGAAATCGGGCAGTTGTTCGACGGTTTCAACAGAATGCTCAAAAGTATCCTGCTGGCACAAAGGCAGCTGCATACCGAAAAGGAGCGCCTGCTGGTGACCTTCGAATCGATCGCCGAAGGGGTCATCACCACGGATGAAACCGGCAAGATAGACTATATCAACCCGACCGCCTGCGAACTCACCGGCTGGACCGACACCGAGGCCCAGTCACGCCAGCTTGAAACGGTACTGTGCCTGGCTGATGAGAAAACCCGTGCTCCGCTGACAGGACAGATCGACGAGTGTCTGACCCAGGGCACCACCCGTTTCAACATCGACAATGTGATACTGATTTCAAAACTGAAAAAGGAAATCCCGGTACATAACTCGATTGCACCGATCCGCGATGCCGAGCAACATATCAAGGGCGTGGTCGCGGTCTTCCGCAATGTCACCGAGGCACGTGAGCTTGCACGCCAGCTCGAGCACCAGGCCTCGCACGACGCACTGACCGACCTGGTCAACCGCAGTCATTTCGAACGCCGCTTGCGCAACATCGTCGAACACAGCCGGCGTAACGAGCACCATGCTGTCCTCTACCTGGACCTGGATCAGTTCAAGATCGTCAATGACACCTGCGGCCACCTGGCCGGCGACGCAATGCTGCAGCAGCTGTCGGGCATGATCCGCCAGGAGATGGGTGAAACAGACCTGGTGGCCAGGCTTGGCGGTGATGAATTCGGTATCCTGCTGCCCCATCACACAATCGAACAGGCAAAGACGGTCGCGGAGAAATTACTGAAACTGATCAGCAATTTCAGTTTCAGCTGGGAAGGCAAGATCTTCCGTATCGGTGCCAGCATCGGCGTCGTGCCGATTCAGTACCGCGCGATGTCCTATACCGATGTCATGCGGCATGCCGATGTGGCCTGTTACGCGGCCAAGAACCTGGGCCGCAACCGCATCCACCTCTACGAACCGTCCGACACAGAACTTTCGCGTATGCACAGCGAGATGCAGTGGATTACGCAGATCGAGAATGCGCTGAACGACAACGCGTTCAGCCTGTTCACGCAACGCATCGTCTCCACCGATGATTCAAACCGGGTCTGCCGCTACGAGATACTGCTGCGGCTGATCGAGCGCGACGGCACGATACATTTCCCAGGCTCGTTCCTGCCGGCTGCCGAACGCTTCGGACTGATGCCGCGCATCGACCGCTGGGTGATCACCCATACGCTGACCGATCCGCATATCATCCGCTTTATCGAGCGCAACGAAGTCGAGATCAATATCAATATCTCCTGGGCGACGCTGAACGACGATGCACTGCTTGGCTTTATCCGCGACCTGCTGCAGCAAAGCCCGATCCCGGCCTCGGCAATCTGCTTCGAGATCACCGAAACCGCAGCGATCGCCAATGTCCCCGCCACAGTCAGATTCATGCGCAACATGAAACTGCTTGGCTGCAAGTTTGCACTCGACGATTTCGGCAGCGGCCTGTCCTCGTTCGGTTACCTGAAGAACCTGCCGGTAGACTATCTCAAGATCGACGGCAGCTTTATCCGCGACATCACCACCGACTCGACCAACTATGCGATGGTCGAATCGATCAACCATATCGGCAAGGTCATGGGGCTGCGTACCGTGGCCGAGTATGTGCACGACAGGGATACCTGTGACCAGTTGCGGCGGATCGATGTCGATTTTATGCAGGGCTATTATGTGCATACACCGATGCCGGTCTCCGACCTGGAACTGCTGGATTCGCTGCAGGTGCTGGCGAATCCAGCCGGAGAACAGGACAAACCTGAAAAAACCGGGAAAAAAAACACGGTCCCTGCGGGATCGTAAAACACATTGCCTCGCTCAGAGGCGGCGCAGAAAAAAGCTTGCGGGCCGCGGGAGCATTCAGGCGGGGGTTGCTAGAATCACGACCTGTCAAAGCAAACCACACGGGGAATGGTGCGTAAACGCACCCTACCAAAGCGTTTCTCATACGGGAGTGTTACGCACAGCGGCTATGTTTTCTTGACCGGCCTCTTCCAGCCTTCGATGGTTACTTGCTTTGCCCGCGTCAACGTCAGCTCTCCGGCCGGCGCATCCTTGGTAATCGTCGAACCGGCACCGATGGTCGCGCCTTCCTCGACCCTGACCGGCGCCACCAGCTGGGTGGAAGAACCGATGAACACATTGTCCTCGATCACGGTCCTGAACTTGTTGGCGCCATCGTAGTTACAGGTAATCGTACCGGCACCGATGTTGACCCCTGCTCCAATACTGGAATCGCCAAGATAAGTCAGGTGATTGGCCTTGCTGCCCTGCGCGATATCAGACTTCTTGACTTCGACGAAATTACCGATGTGCACCTGGTCGGCGATGGTGGTCTGTGGACGGATACGGGCAAACGGGCCGATCCGGCACTGCTGCCCGATGCGCGCACTGTCGATCAGCGTGTTCGGCAGGATCTGTGTGCCGTTGCCGATCACGCTGTCCTTGATAAGACAATTGGCACCGATATGAATATCGTCGCCGAGCTGCACGTCACCTTCAAAAATGACATTGACATCGATGCAGACATCGCTGCCGAGACTGACACGGCCGCGGATGTCACAGCGTGCCGGATCCAGCAGCGTCGCTCCCTGGCGCATCAGTTCCTGCGCCTGGCGCAACTGGTAACAGCGCTCCAGGTAAGCCAGCTGGCGCTTGTCGTTCACGCCAAGGATCTCGTCGACCGAAACCGGAGACTGGCTCGCGACCGTGACTCCATCCTGCACCGCCATACCGATGATGTCGGTCAGGTAATACTCTCCCTGGGCATTGTCACTCTGCAGGCGGCTCAGCCATTTTTTCAGCAGGCGGCCGCGCACCGCGAGAATACCTGTATTGATTTCGTCGATTTCCTTTTCCGTTTCACTGGCATCTTTTTCCTCGACGATGCGCAGCACCTTACCGTGCTCGTTTCGCACGATACGCCCGTAACCGGATGGATCATCGAGCCTGACCGTCAGCAGGGCCAGTGTGGAATCATTGACTTCATCCACCAGGCTGGCCAGCGTCTCGGCTGTCAGCAGCGGCACGTCACCATACAGGATCAGCACGGTCTGATCGTCCCCGATCCCCGGTACGGCCTGTTGTACCGCATGCCCGGTACCCAGCTGCTGCACCTGCTCCACCCACTCGGCATCGGCATGCGCCAGGGCACTCTTGACCTGCCCGCCACCGTGACCATAGACGATCTGGATCCGATGCGGCGCCAGGCTTCGTGCGGTCTGGTAGCAGTGATCCAGCAGCGGTCTGCCGGCAAGCGGATGCAACACCTTCGGCAGGTTGGATTTCATACGCGTGCCTTTGCCGGCCGCGAGAATGACGATAGTAAGTGCCTGTGTCATGTCTGCATACACCATGATCGAGAGAAAGACTGCACAATGCTAGCAAACACGGGCAGTCAAGTCACGAACCGCGCCGTGAACGATCAATGAATGATCGGCGGTGCGTCCTTGGGACGGCCGCTGGCGATCTCATCATTGTCCGCGTCACGCACCTCGTGAACCTTGACAACGAAACGGATCGTCTTGCCGGCATAGGGATGGTTGCCATCCATGGTGATTTCATTGTTCTCGATACTGGTCACGGTGAAGGTCTTGACGTCACCCTGGTCGTTCTGGAACTGCGGCGTGGCACCGACGAAGCGGTATTCAGGCGGAACGTTATCGAGCTTGTCACGATAGATCAGGTCAGGATCCGGCTGGCCGAACCCTTCTTCGGGCGACACGTCGATTTCAAGTTCATCCCCTTCCTTGTGCCCGGCCAGCGCTTCTTCGAGTTTCGGCAACAAGCCGCTGTTTGCGCCATGCACGTAGCCGATCGGCAGGTCGCTCTGCTCCATCAGGTTCCCTTCCTCGTCGGTCACCCGGTAGGTGAAATAAACAGCCTTGTTCTGGACGATCGTATTCTCGCTCATGGGCTTTTACTCAATCCTTAATGCTTGGTTTCAGCGGCTCAGCGCTTCAGATTTTTACGCAGGCTTTCCAGCGCACGTAACTGCGCGATCGCCTCGGCCAGTTCGGCCTGGGCACGCGCGATATCGATTTCCGATGCCTTGTCCTGCAAGGCCTGCTCGGCACGTTCCTTGGCCTGCATCGCCGCAGCCTCGTCGATATCCGCGGCACGGCGTGCGGTATCGGCCAGCACGGTAACGATATGAGGCTGCACTTCGAGCATGCCGCCTGAAACATAGAACGACAGCTCCTCGGCATCCTCGGTCTGCACCCGCACCGCGCCCGGTTTCAGCCGGGTCATCAACGGGGTGTGCTGGGGCGCGATGCCCAACTCACCCATTTCACCAGGCGCAAACACCATGCTCGCCTCACCAGAGTAGATTTCCTCTTCGGCACTGACGATATCAATATGAATTTTAGATGCCATGTTCTCAGACTTCTTTCGCTTTCTCGATCACTTCATCGATATTGCCGACCATGTAAAAGGCCTGCTCCGGATACTGGTCCATCTCCCCTTCGACGATGGCCTTGAAACCGCGGATCGTCTCGCTCAATGGCACATACTTGCCGGCCGTGCCGGTAAAGGTCTCGGCGACGAAAAACGGCTGCGACAGGAAACGCTGGATCTTTCGCGCCCTGGCAACGATCAGTTTATCGTCTTCCGACAGCTCATCCATGCCGAGGATGGCGATAATGTCCTTCAATTCCTTGTAGCGTTGCAGCGTGCCCTGCACCGCCCGTGCGGTTTCGTAGTGATCCTGGCCGATGACCAGCGGGTCGAGCTGGCGGCTGGTGGAATCCAGCGGGTCTACCGCCGGATAGATGCCCAGCTCCGCAATCTGGCGTGACAGCACCAGGGTCGCATCGAGGTGCGCAAAGGTCGTTGCCGGTGACGGGTCGGTCAGGTCGTCCGCCGGCACATAGACTGCCTGGATCGAAGTGATCGAACCGGTCTTGGTCGAGGTGATCCGCTCCTGCAATGCACCCATCTCCTCGGCCAGTGTCGGCTGGTAGCCCACTGCCGAAGGCATGCGTCCAAGCAATGCCGATACCTCGGTGCCGGCCAGTGTGTAACGGTAGATATTGTCGACGAAAAACAGCACGTCACGGCCTTCGTCACGGAAGTACTCGGCCATGGTCAAACCGGACAGCGCGACCCGCAGGCGGTTGCCGGGCGGCTCGTTCATCTGCCCGTACACCAGTGAGACCTGTTTCAGTACGTCCGCTTCCTTCATTTCGTGGTAGAAGTCGTT
>JALUUZ010000377.1 GCA_027021095.1 Gammaproteobacteria bacterium | reverse complement strand
GCAGCTGCGCCGACAACTGTCCCAGCAACGGGCCTTTCCCGGGCGCCATGGCATCGACACAGGCCGCGGCATACTCGGGGACCGGCACAAAGTTGCGCCTGTGCTTCTTTGGCAGTCCCTTGATCAGCGCACTGACCTTCTCCACCAGCAGACCGGGCACCAGGAACTCGAAATCACGTTCGTCCAGTTGCGGCAGCAGGATCTCCGGGATCAAGGCGATGACCCCATCCTCCTCCGAGCCGGGCGTAAACCGGTATTCCAGTTTTATCTGGTTACGCCCGCATTGTATCTGTTCCGGATACAGCAGGTGATCCGGCAACAACCCGGCCTGGCTGACCAATGACTCCTGGTCGAGATACAACGACGCCAGGGTTTCCGGGCCGGCCCGCCTGCACCATTCCACAAAGCTGTTGCCGTCCACGACCTGTTCCGGCAGGCGCCGAAGATAGAATTCCACCAGGTAATCCTCGTTCAGCAGCACACCGCGACGGCGAAGACGATTCTCATAGTCTTCCAGCTGCGCCATCAGCCTGTGGTTGTGCTGCAGAAACCCGGCTTTCGCATCGAGTTCCCGGCCGACCAGGCCATGACGCACGAACAACTGCCGGGCCGCCTGCGGATTCACTTTTGCATAAGGCACTCTGCGCCCTGAATAGACCACCAGCCCATACAGGCTCGCCTGCTCCGCCACCATGGCCTGCCGGCGTTTCCTCGACCAGTAAGGATCCTGGTAGGAAAACTTCAACAGATGTGCGGCGGCCGACTCTAGCCAGACGCTGTCGATCGCGCAAACGGTCCGTGCATAGACCTGCGAAGTTTCGATGATCTCTGCCGCCACCAGCCACGCCGGGGGACTCTTAAAACGCGATGAGCCGGGCTGGATTTTGAACTTCTTTCCATGTCCGCCCAGATAGTCGTTAGCCTCCTGCTTGTTTCCGACATAGCCCAGCAAGCCGGCAAGCAGTGCACGATGCAGATTGTCCGGCTCGATCGCCTGGCGCTGCGTCGAAAAACCGAGATCACGCAAGAGTATTGCCAGCTGTTGATGCACCTCGTGCCACTCACGCATCCTTCGCCATGACAGAAAGCTGGTTTGACACAGTTTTTTCAGCTTGCCGGTGGACAGCTGCTGACGTTTCTGCTGGTAGAAATCCCACAGCTTGACGATCGAAACGAAATCTGACTGCGAGTCACGAAACCGCTCATGTGCACGATCCGCTTTCTGCTGCCGGTCCAACGGCCTCTCGCGCGGATCCTGGATCGACAGAAAACTGACGATCACCAATGCCTCGGCGACACAGCCTTCCTCGCGCGAGGCTATCAGGATACGCGCCAGCCGTGGATCGATCGGAAATTTCGCCATCAGCCTGCCAAGCCGGGTCAGGCGCCGCTGCCCGTCGACCGCACCCAACTCGTGCAACAGGCGGAAACCCTCATTGACATGACGCCGCTCGGGGGTGTCGATAAACTCCAGGCTGTCGATGTCACCAAGGCGCAGTACCAACACTTTCAGAATCACCGCCGCCAGGTTGGTACGCAGGATTTCCGGTTCGGTATAGGCTGCACGGGCGAGAAAATCCTGCTCGTCGTACAGCCGGACGCAGATCCCTGGACCCAGCCGGCCACAACGTCCCTTGCGCTGGTTTGCAGAAGCCTGCGAGATCTTTTCCACCGGCAGGCGCTGCACCTTGTGACGATAGCTGTAGCGGCTGATCCGCGCGCGGCCGGAATCGATCACAAAACGGATTCCCGGCACGGTCAGCGAAGTTTCGGCGACATTGGTCGCCAGCACCACCCGGCGCCGGCTGTGTGGTGTAAAGATCCTATCCTGGTCACGAAACGACAGGCGCGAATACAACGGCAGTATCTCGAGCCGGTCATGGAAATAAGCAGCCAGTGCTTCGCTGAGCTCACGGATTTCGCGCTCACCGGCCAGAAACACCAGGATATCACCCGG
>JALUUZ010000376.1 GCA_027021095.1 Gammaproteobacteria bacterium | reverse complement strand
GACTCAGGGGACGGCAGGGTCGAGGCGACCGCGATCCCCAGTTCACCCAGGGAACAGCCAAGATCATAGCAGTTCGTGCCCGGCACGTAGTACTGCCGCGCAATCACCGTCGTCATGGCAATCAACGCCCGGTAGCCTGGCGCCGAGCGCTCTATCATATCGGCAAAGACCGCAGCGACTTTTTCATCGAAAACGAAATCCGAAACCCGTTCGAATTTCTGTGCATACAGATCGTCAACCCCGCTCATACGCTACAGGCCCTGTCAGCTGCCGTGCCGCGGCTCGTCCTTTCTGCTGACTGCCACCACCAGCATCACCAATCCCAGCAGAATAAAAGGAATACTGGAAAGCTGCCCCAAACTGAGCCCCCAGTCCAGCTTATAGGCAGCAATCTGTGTCTTGAAATTTTCAAGCAGGTAACGGGACGTAAACACAGTGATCATCAGGATGGCAAACAACAAGCCGGGGCGTGGCGTGGATTTCTTCCTCAGATAGACGAACAGCAACAACAGAAAGACAGCCAGGTAGGCTGAGGCCTCGTACAGCTGCACCGGATGGCGTACCAGCCCGCCGTCATGAATCCGCGCAAACACGACTCCCCACGGCTGCTCGGTAACCGTCCCCAGAATCTCGGAATTGACGAAATTGCCGACCCGGATAAAGACGGCACCCACCATTGCCGGCAGGGTCATCCGGTCCAGCAGCCACATGTAGGAAACCCGGTACCGTCGCGCATAGATCCACAGCCCGATGATAATCCCAAGCGTCCCGCCGTGACTGGCCAGCCCCCCCTTCCAGACCTTGAGAATCTCCAATGGCTGTGCGAGGTAAAACGCGGGATTGTACAGCACATGGTAGAGCCGGGCTCCGAGCACGATAAACAGTACCAGTATGATCAAAAGCTTGTCGATATCGACATCAGTACGCCCTTCTTTCTTTACGATCCAGGCCATCGTCTGGTAGCCGCCGATGATCGCCACCGCCCACAGCAGGCCGTACCAGCGTACCGTCACACTACCAAGTGAAAAGATCTCTGGATCGGGATTCCAGACCAGTGCAGACAACTCAAACATACCGACTCACTTTACTCGACAAAACCGCGATTTCTGCGCCACGCATATTCCACGGTGACGATGGCTGCTGCACCCAGTACTATTGGGTACTATTGGGGTTCTTCCAACACCCGGCTTACACCAGTGACTGGAAACTCAAGCAGCATTGCCACATTGTACCACTTTCCTTCGTACGGCACATACAGGTAAGCCAGATCCACCTTACGCCCGTTGATCTTCAACAGCTTAAACCTGTCGTTCGGTGTATACGAGAGCTCAACGACCACGATATCCTGCAGCACTGACTTACGGTCACCACATGGCTGACAAAAAAAACGCACCTGGCGAACATTCTTAAACAGCCCCAGCACCCGTTTCCCACTCTTAGGCGAAAAATAAGTTACCTGGTCAGCGTAGCTGACGAAGCCGATAAACGAAACAACCATACCAATGACCAGCCTCCCGGCTGCTGCAGCTGTCAGCCTCATGCCTGCCTCCTTACCTGTCCGGCGGATAACTCACTTGCCGTCGTTGTTTTTGATGTACTTCGCGATCAATGCTGTTGGCACCGCCCCGGCCTGGTGACCCTTGAACTCGCCATCACGGGCAAACATCAAAATGGTCGGTGTCCCACGGAACTGCCTGCCGGTAAGCGCCTGGTAGAACCCGTTCAAGTCCTGCGGCTCGATCAGGATGTTGTTGAAATTGACTTTGTGGCGGCGGATAAAGGAACGCGCCTTGTCACGTCCGCTCCAGCCGTTGATCGAGATCCCGAGCACAACCGCCGTCGACTTTTTATTCCGCGTATGAAAGTCCATGTACTGTTTCACTTCCCTGTTACACACATGACATTCATTGGCCCATATCATCACCACGAGCCACTTGCCTTTGCTGGCACCCTTATTGATGTACTCTGCGAGTGCGTGACGTTGGCCCTTGAGGTCATAGAATATTTTCTGCTGCAGTATCTCGGCGCCTGCAAAAACGAAATTCTGCTGTGCACCCGCCAGCAGCACCGTAAACAGGCACCACAACAACATGTCTCTCGAAATATGGCTTGAACTCTTTTCTGACTTCATCACTGCTCCTGGAGATCCCGGCACCGGGCACTGAACCGGATGTTATTCTTTCCGCCGCGCTGGCGCACAGTTCCATGTTTTGCTCAGATCCTGGTCACATACCGCACAGACATACCACTCATCCTTGACCAGGTTCAGTGTATCGCATTTCTCACAACGGCGAAATATATAAGCAACGGTAAACGCGCCGGGATTCTCTATCCCTGCCTTTTTCAACGACTTTTTCACATATTTCCAGCAAGCCGGCTCGGGGCAGTAGTCTGTCGACTGATTGGTAACTTCCGAGACTGAAAGCCTGCCGCGGTCCAGCACAAAGCCGATCTCCCCCGCTGCAAGCACTTTCTCACCACCAGCACAGACTACATGCTCAGCATGCCTGTCCGCCAGGCGTAATTCCCTGCGTGCAGTCACGACATAAGTGGCCATCAGTTCTCCTGTCGACGACTGCAGTGGCTGCTCCGAAGCGATCCAGTCGAGCACATCCTGTGCGTGCCTTATCCTGACTCCCGTCTTTTCCTTTGCCGCCATCTCCAGATCTTCGGCCGGCCCGAGATAACTGTATTTTTTAGCAAACACTCACTCTACCCCTGTCCTGGTAACACCCGTATTGTAACAAACCCCGACTGCATTGCTCATTCACCGCAACAAGCTCTTGAGTGCACGCCGCCGGCTGAGCTTGGTCCGGCGCAGGCAGCTTGCGGTATAGGTATAATGATCGACATGATCCGCCAAGTGCTTGGACAACAGGCAGGCACTATAGACATGGCCAAACTTCCGCACATTCTGCGCATTGACATACCCATGCAAATGCGCGAGCCCCTTGGTAAAACACTGCTCGTTATACGAACGCAGCTCCGCCAGGCAACGCTGCTTGTTGACTCTGAAACAACGGCGGTAAGCTGCCTGGTCACACAGGATATAGGCTCCGTTTTTCCTGATCTTGTGCGCAAAAAGCTCGGCAGCGACCTGGTGCAGCATCGCTTCCTGTTCACGCCTTTTCTTTGCCTTGGAAGCCCCGGCGGCCGGCTGTTGGTGGCCGGGCGAGCTCGAGGCGGCAGGCGGCCTTGTGCCTGACGGCCCCGAGCACCCATACAGCGGGGCCACCATCAACACGCAAACAGCCGCCCGTTCCATTACACTTGTCAGTTTCATACTCCATCTCCATGCGGGCCAGGTCAGCATCTGCTTCAATTATTCAGCGGGTTTGCTATTTCCTTGTACTGCCCTCGCCACTTCAGTTTTCCTTTCAACACCCAGCCGCGGTCAGTCTTGATTGCATCGTTGATCTTGATTTTCCATTTTTTTCCCTGGCTGAAGAAATGCAAGTACAGGTCTGATATCTTCATCCCGTACTTTTCACGGAAGTTCCCATAGTCAACCGAATCGAACTTGGCATTGACCCAACTGACACCTGCTTTCTTTGCTTTGCGCCGGACATGGGAGTACGACTCCAGTATCTTGTAAAACCGGCCCCGGTACCTGGCATAACACCTGTCTGATTTTACACGCTGTAACACCTTCTTGGTGCCAAGCAAATCCTGTTCACTCATACCCTGTTTGCGTTTCTGCAGCTTCTGCAGCTTCTGCGTGTAGTAGTGCGTCATATCACGCTGATCGAAAACAAAACCGGAAAAATGCTCCCTGTCGTTACTGACCAGGCTTGCCAGCACCTCCTTCGCCAACCTGGCACTAGATCGCGCACCAGGCTTCTCTTCTGTCCCACACCCGGGCATTGTCAATACAAAAAACAAAAAAGACGGCAAAATCAGTTTCTTCATGTGACTTCTTTCTCCTGCAAACGATTCCGGCAACCGCTGTTGCGCAGTAATCCGACATGACCCTGCATCGATCGAATCGACCAAAGATTTCCTAATACTACTGTAGAAACTGCAAAATTTACATTGCATCATAAATTTTCGCCGCCGCCACAACCGGACACCCAATGAATCCCCTGGCCCAAGCATAAAAAAACCGGGAAAACCCCGGTTTTTTTAATGAAATAGCGGAACTGCCGTTTTTATGCCCGGACTATTCCTCGACCTCCTCGAATTCAGGCTCCTCGGTGAACGGCCTGTCAACCAATTCGACATAGGCCATCGGCGCAGCATCACCAGGACGAAAACCACATTTCAAAATCCGCAGGTAGCCACCGGGGCGGTCACTGTACCTGGGTCCAAGCTCACTGAACAATTTGGTGACGGCATCCCGGTTCCGGAGCCTGTCGAACGCATAACGGCGATTTGCGACACTGTCTTGCTTAGCCTTGGTAATCAACGGCTCGGCGACACGTCTCAGTTCCTTTGCCTTGGGCAAAGTCGTCTTGATGATTTCATGTTCAAACAGTGACGATGCCATGTTTCTGAACATCGCCTTGCGATGGCTGCTTGTACGGTTTAGATGTCTACCACTTTTACGATGACGCATAGCTGCGAACCTTCAACCCTTAAAAATATTACAGTTACAAATACAAAACCCTGCTTAACCCGCTGACGGCTGCCAAGCTCAATTCCGCGGCGCCATCTTGCTCTGATCGCTGCCGCTTTCCGGCGGCCAGTTTTCCAGGCGCATCCCCAGCTTCAGCTTGTTCTCCTGAAGCACCTTCTTGATTTCGCTCAGCGACTTCTTGCCAAGATTCGGTGTTTTCAACAACTCGACTTCGGTTCTCTGCACCAGGTCACCGATATAATAAATACTCTCGGCCTTCAGGCAGTTGGCCGAACGTACGGTCAACTCCAGGTCATCCACCGGCCGCAGCAGAATCGGATCGATCTCTGCTTCTTTTTCTTCCGGCTGAGCCTCTTCACTGCCCTGCAGATCGACGAACGGTGAAAGCTGATCCTGCAGGATACCGGCTGCCTGGCGAATCGCATCTTCCGGATTGATCGTGCCATTGGTCTGGATGTCGATGATCAGTTTATCCAGATCGGTCCGCTGTTCGACCCGTGCGCTTTCGACCGAATAGGTTACCTTCGACACCGGGCTGAACGAGGCATCCAACAACAACGAACCGATCGGCCGTTCACCATTTTGTTTTGCACGCACCGGCGCTGACACATACCCTCGCCCACGCTCTACCCGCAACGTCATCCCCAACTCGCCTTCCTTGGTCAGGTTGGCGATGACATGATCCGGATTGACGATTTCGATATCATGATCCAACTCCAGGTCCTTGGCATACACGGGGCCCGGCCCTGCCTTTTTCAACGAAATCGTCGCCTCGTTGCGCGCATGCATGCGTATTGCCAGCCCCTTCAGGTTCAACAGGATATTGATGATGTCCTCCTGGACACCCTCGATTGTTGAGTACTCGTGAACAACCTTGTCAATCTGTGCTTCCACCACTGCACAGCCGGACAACCAAGACAGCAACACCCGCCGCAGCGAGTTGCCCAGCGTATGCCCAAATCCCCGCTCCAACGGTTCGATCGTAACCTTGGCGCGCAAATCGCTCAATAACTGGACATCGACGATACGTGGCTTCAAAAAACCAGACGTTGTACCCTGCATGTAAGACCCTCGCTATTATCCTGATGACTGGCCGTAACTACTTCGAATACAATTCCACTACCAGATTCTCGTTGATATCCGGCGGCAACTGAGTTCGGTCGGGATTTGCCTTGTAAACCCCCTGCATTTTCTTTGCATCCACATCGATCCAGTCGACAAGACCACGCTGGCTGGCGTATTCCAATGATGCATTGATGCGTGTCTGGCTTCGTGCCGACTCCCGGACCGAAACCGTATCACTGGGCTTGACCTTGTAGGATGGAATCGTCACCTGCTGGTCGTTGACTAAAACGGCCTTGTGCCGGACAAGCTGCCTCGCTTCCGAACGTGACGCTGCAAAACCCATTCTATAGACTACGTTGTCCAGGCGGCTTTCCAGCAGCTGCAACAGGTTTTCGCCGGTCGACCCTTTGATCCTTGCTGCTTCTTTATAGTAGTTTCTGAACTGTTTTTCCAGAACACCATAGATTCTTCGTAATTTCTGCTTTTCACGCAACTGCAACGCGTAGTCCGACAACCGTGAACGGCGCTGGCCATGCTGGCCTGGGGGGAAAGCCCTGTTTTCGATCGCACACTTGGACGAAAAACACTTTTCTCCCTTCAAAAACAACTTGCTGCCTTCACGACGACACAATTTGCACTTAGAGCCTGTATACTTTGCCACTCGATGATTCTCCGCTTTCTGCTCTGTTCTTACCCAGTCAATCTACCAAACCCGTCAAACTCTGCGCTTTTTCGGCGGACGACAGCCGTTATGCGGGATTGGGGTCACATCAGTGATATTTGAAATCCGGAGTCCCGCTGCGTTCAATGCCCTGACCGCCGATTCGCGGCCCGGTCCCGGTCCCTTGACCCTGACCTCGATATTTTTCATCCCGTTCTCCTTGGCCTCGACAGCAGCTCGTTCCGCTGCTACCTGCGCTGCAAACGGCGTGCTTTTCCTGGACCCGCGAAATCCCGATCCACCTGCAGTTCTCCAGCAGATTGCATTACCCTGCCTGTCGGTGATCATCACGATGGTATTGTTAAAAGACGCGTGAATATGCGCTATCCCATCCGAGACGTTCTTTTTCGCTTTCTTACGTGGTTTATCAGCTGCCATGTGCCAAATCCTGCCTGTAAAATTCTGTCTGGTTAAATTAAATACGCTCTACTAGGTCCTTTTCCGGCCACCCTTGCGTTTACGGGTTTTCGCGTTGGTCTTGGTGCGCTGGCCGCGTAACGGCAGGCCACGCCGGTGACGTATACCACGATAACAGCCAAGGTCCATCAAGCGCTTGATATTCATTGAGACTTCACGCCGTAGATCACCTTCGAGTGTAAACCTGCCGAGGCTGGAACGTATCTTTTCCAACTCCGCGTCACTCAGGTCCCCGATCTTGGTCGCAGGATCGATGCCTACCTCGGCGCAAATCTCCCTGGCACGGGAACGCCCGATGCCATAGATCGCGGTCAGCGAAATCTCAGCATGTTTATTGTCCGGAATGTTGACGCCTGCAATACGGGCCATTTAATTCTCCACCTGTTCTACTGTCTTGTTTCTGATTAAAAATTTATCCTGCGTTCCTGTTCGCAAAACGCGCCATGATAGCCTATTTGCCTACAAAATGGAATCAACCGGCTAGGCTGTTCCTGGTGACAAGAAAACCAACTGTACAAATAGTATGGAAATCGCTTATCCCTGACGCTGTTTGTGCTTAGGATCCTTACAGATCACCCGCACCACACCTTTGCGCTTGATGATCTTGCAGTTCCTGCAGAATTTCTTTACCGATGCTCTGACTTTCATCCTATTCTCCGGTTTTCCCAGGCAGTGCCGCCAGGCGGCACCGCATTACATTTCACACTGTTTCGACGAACAAAATACCCTGATAAATTATAGACTATTTACCAGGCTCGCCAGCTACCTGTTTCCTCCGCCAAACCCCTTGACGTTCGATTTTTTCATCAGGCTGTCATACTGCTGAGACAACAGGTGAGCCTGCATCTGCGCGATGAAATCCATCACCACGACAACGATGATCAACAATGAAGTCCCGCCAAAATAAAACGGTACCGCCCATTTCATGCGCAAAAATTCCGGCAACAGGCTGACCAGTGTCAGGTAAATCGCGCCGGCGGTAGTCAAACGGGTCAACACACCATCGATATAACGTGCGGTTTGTTCTCCGGGCCTGATTCCGGGAATGAACGCACCCGATTTCTTCAGGTTATCTGCTGTTTCGCGTGAATTAAAAACCAACGCAGTATAGAAATAACAAAAGAAGATAATCAAAAACGAAAAAATAAACAGGTACAACGGCTGTTGTGGCGCCAGCATATTCGCCAGTTCGACGATCCACGATGACGAATTCTCCGCCGCCCCCTTCTGGCCGAACCAGCTTGCCAGTGTCGACGGAAACAGGATCAATGCCGACGCAAAAATAGGCGGTATCACCCCTGCCATATTCAGCTTCAACGGCAGATAATTACTCTGTGCCGCATACAGTTTTCGCCCCTGCTGCCGCTTGGCATAATTCACTGTGATCCTGCGCTGCCCACGTTCGACAAAGACGACGAACGCCACCCCTGCCAGGACGATGACAAAGATGATAATCGCCGTAAAATGGCTGAACGTGCCTTTTTCCACGTACGACAAGGTCTGCGAAATACCCGACGGCAGGCCTGCGACGATACCGGCGAAAATCAGCAGCGAAATGCCATTGCCGATGCCGCGTTCGGTGATCTGTTCACCGAGCCACATCAGGAACATGGTCCCGGTCACCAGGGTGACGGCGGCGGTAAACACGAATCCCGGGCCGGAGATATAACTGACCCCTGAATTCTGCAGCGCTACGGCCACTCCCATCGCTTGAAAGGTGGCCAATACCACGGTTGCATAACGTGTATATTGTGTAATCTTCCGGCGCCCGGACTCGCCCTCTTTGCGCAACTGCTGCAACGACGGCAACACGTAAGACATCAACTGCAGAATGATCGATGCCGAGATGTACGGCATGATCCCGAGTGCAAACAACGAAAAGCGCTCAAACGCGCCTCCCGAGAACGTATTCACCAGCTCCAGGATCGTACCCTGCTGACTCTCGAAGAAACTCTTGAGTTTGTTCGGGTCGATTCCGGGTACGGTAATAAACGTACCGATGCGGAACACCAGGATCGCACCGACCACGAAAAGAATACGCTGGCGCAGCTCCTTCAGCTTGTTCTGTGAAACACCTCCCGGCATATTTGCTGGTGTACGCACTTGTTCAGCCCTCTACCTTTCCGCCTGCAGCTTCAATCGCAGCGCGTGCACCAGCGGTCGTCGCGATCCCGGTCTGCACCGTTACCGCTGATTTCACCTCACCGGACTTGATAATCTTGACT
>JALUUZ010000375.1 GCA_027021095.1 Gammaproteobacteria bacterium | reverse complement strand
CCGCCGACGCAGCCCGGATCGGTCCGATCGACCGCATCTTCACCCGTATCGGTGCTGCCGACGACCTGGCCGGCGGACGCTCGACCTTTATGGTGGAAATGACCGAAACGGCCAGTATTCTGCACCACGCCACACCACAGTCGCTGGTACTGATGGACGAGATAGGCCGCGGCACCAGTACCTATGACGGGATGTCGCTGGCCTGGGCCTGTGCCGACCACCTGGCACGCGAGTGCCGCAGCTTTACCCTGTTTGCAACGCACTATTTCGAGCTGGTCCAGCTCGCTGCACACTACCCGCAGATTCACAATGTACACCTGGATGCCGTCGAGCACGGCCACTCGATCGTGTTTCTGCACCAGCTCAAGGAAGGCGCAGCGGACCGCAGCTATGGCCTGCATGTCGCCAACCTGGCAGGACTCCCGGCCAAGGTACTCAAGACCGCCAGGGCCAAGCTCGCACAGCTGGAACAACAGGCCGACCAGCAGCTGCAACAGGATCACGACCAGCCGCAGATGGCGCTGCACCTGCTGCCGGACCCTGAGCCAGATCCTCAACCGGGTCCAGAACCGGCGCGGCATCCAGTGCTCGATGAGCTGGCACAGCTCGATCTGCACAACCTGACCCCGATCCAGGCGCTTGCGCTGCTCGAGCAGTTGCAGAACAGGGTCCGCGACTGACCCGGTTAGCCCGCAGGCTTTTTTCTACGCCGCCTTTGAGTCAACCCGCCTTTCCCGCCACCGTCGGCAACGACGCGGCCCGGCCTCAAGTCCGTAGTTTCGGGTGCCGATATCTACACTGGAAACCAGTGTTTTTCTTTGTCTTTTTTACCGCTGCATGCACAGGGAAATGCCACGATGCAATTGATTACTTTTAATATTGGAAACGAGTGCTATGCGATCGACACAGCGCTGGTCGTCGAGATCATCCCGTTGATCACCATACGCCCGGTGGTCAGTTGCCGGGACTTCATCCGCGGCGTGATCGACTACCGCGGGACGGTCGTCCCTGTCATCGACATGGGACTGCTGCTCGAACAACACCCTGCAGCGAAAAAAGTCAGCACCCGTATCCTGGTGATTCGGTACCAGCCAGGCAGCCAGGCGCAACGCCTTCTCGGGCTGATCGCCGAACGCGCCACCGGTATCTTTCACGTCGATTCTACGGACATAGAGCGCCTCGAGACCACACTGGCACGACAACAGTTTCTCGGCGGAATGTTCAACGACGGCGACAAAATGGTCCAGGTCATCGATCCGCAGGGCGCAGTCAGCCAGGCGCTCGAGCAAGCCCTGGACCTGCCAGGAATGCCCGGCAATGACGACACCGAAGCCCGGTGCGCACCAACCGCGGATCGTGCTGACTGATGGCCATCGACAAAGCACTGCGCAAAGCACTGAAGGAACATGCCGGCATCGATACTGAACGGCTGGGGCCGGCGTCGGTCGCCAATGCGCTGCAGCAGCGTATGCAGGCGACAGGAACGACGCATGTGCAGCAGTACCTGCAGGCACTGCGTACCGATCCGCAGGAACTGGACCGGTTTATCGATCAGGTCGTCGTACCCGAAACCTGGTTCTTTCGTGACCTGCCGCCGGCCAGCATGTTACTGGCACTGCTCTGCCGCCAGCGCCTGCGCAGGCCGGGTGAACCGGTCCACATTCTATGCCTGCCCTGCGCGACCGGCGAAGAACCTTATTCGATCGCGATGCTGCTGCTGCACCATGGTATCGCCCCGGAAGAGTTCCGGATCGATGCCTTTGACATTCATCAGCAGTCGATCGACAAGGCCATGAACGGAAACTACAGCGCACATTCCTTTCGCAACAACGCCGCATGCAAGGAATACCTGGAGCAGTATTTTACCCCTGCCGGCTCGCAGTACCAGGTCAATGCCGAAATCAAGCGACAAGTGAGTTTCAAACGTATCAACCTGTTCGGTGACGAGATGCAACTGTACTGGCAGC
>JALUUZ010000374.1 GCA_027021095.1 Gammaproteobacteria bacterium | reverse complement strand
ACAATCAAAAGGAATAACCAGGGGTAGTATTGTCGCAGCGATAATCACAATCGGCCACTCACAAGCTTGTCAGTCTCATTTTACATGGACGCAAACGATTATAATATCGGCCTGAAAAGTCAGAGGCGAGATTAAATCTGCGATGAGTAACCCGTTTCCACAACCATTGGATTTTCCGTTGGCCTTGTACCGGAGCCGTTTCCGGTTAAGCTTTACAGATGCCTGCCAGTTTCCCTGTTACCCTGGCTCTGCGATCCGTGGTTTGATCGGCCATGGCCTGCGTGCGCTGTTGTGTGTGACAGGGCAGAAAAGCTGTGAAGGATGCCAGTTGCGCAAGCGTTGTGGCTACAGCCGGTTTTTCGATTCACCGGGACAGGTGCAATGGGAAGGCCGCCAGGTTTCGGCTGCGCCACACCCTTGGGTCCTGGATTGTGATTCCCCACCGGCGGAGTCTCGCCGCACCCTTCGTTCCTATGATTTCTGTCTGACATTGATCGATGATGACGGTACAGCTTTATTCTGGCTTTTCCATGCCTTGCGTAAGGCGGGCCGTTTGGGACTGGGTCGTCAAAAGGCGTCATTTCGCGTAGACGGTGTCTGGCTGGAAACGGCCCTGGGCAGTCAGCAGTGGTTGGAGTGGGAGGATAAAAATCATGCCAAGCTCCAGGGCAAGACTAAGCAGACAGTCGATTTACGGGACTGCAATCAGCTGGATTTCAACAAAAAACTGCGCATTGATTTTCAAACGCCTGTTCGGATCAAGCGCCATGGCCGCCTTGTTGGTCCACGTGAATTTTCTGCCCGGCTTGTTTTACAAGCCTTGCAGTGGCGTTTCCGTGATCTTTTGGCACTCTATGGCTTACCGGGTGGCGGAGTAAAACTGCCGGATATACCCGAGCACGTAGATAAGTTTTTAGTGCAAGCTGATCTCGATTGGCTGGATTGGACGCGCTATTCGAGCCGGCAGGGTACCCGCATGAAGCTGGGCGGAGTGGTAGGAAGTTGTCAGCTCGATGTGGCTGATCAGCCGGAATGGTGGCCCTTGTTGTGGCTGGGACAGTGGCTGCATATCGGCAAACAGACCAGTTTCGGCCTGGGCAAATACCGCCTGGAAACCTTAGCTTGATTTTACCAATTTATGGGACGCTAGTCATGACACGCAGCATGCAACAAGATAATAAAGCAGAAGAAAATGGTCGGCGCATCCTGCTTGCTGTCACCGGCTTGTCGCCGCAAATCATTACAGAAACCGTCTATGCGCTGGTGAAGAAGGAGCAACCCTTTATTCCCACGGAGATTCACGTCATTACTACTGAAGAAGGCGCCGAACGGGTCAAGCTGTCGTTGTTGCACCCAGAAAGTGGTTGGTTTCACCGGTTGCTGGCAGACTATAAACTGCCTCCCATCCATTTTGAGGAAGAGACCATCCATATTATTCGCGATACAAAGGGCGAAGCGCTGGTTGATATTCGCTCGCCGAAGGAAAACGAATGCACGGCCGACCAGATTGTGGAACAGGTGCGCTGCCTTACTTCCGACACAGACAGTATCCTGCATGCTTCGATTGCCGGCGGGCGGAAGACCATGGGCTTTTACCTGGGCTATGCCTTGTCCCTCTATGGCCGGCCACAGGACCGGCTTTCTCATGTGCTGGTTTCCGCACCGTTCGAATCCCACCCGGATTTCTTTTATCCTACCCCGGAGAGTCGCATCATCTACACCCATGGCCCGGACAGCCGCCCGCTGGATACACGCAATGCTGAAGTGACTCTGGCGGAGATTCCCTTCGTCCGCCTGCGCCACGGGCTGGACGAAAGACTGATCAATGGCGAAACCAGTTTCAGCGCGGCGGTGATCAGTGCCCAGGTGGCGGTTGATCCAGGACCGCTGGTCATTGATCTCGAAGGTAAAAGAATCGAAGCGGGTGGCAGAGTAGTACCCCTGCCGCCGGTACAGCTGGCTTTTTTG
>JALUUZ010000373.1 GCA_027021095.1 Gammaproteobacteria bacterium | reverse complement strand
ACGTGATTTGCCACGCGCGTGCTGCAACAGCGCCCGTTGTGCACGCGCGTAGGCAGCAGGATCATCGATGTCACACCACAACATGCCGCTGACATCCACTGCAACGGCACGGCCAGCGGAAGCCAGCCGGCCGACCGCCGCCGACAGGCTGCTGTCGCCTGCCTGTGCACAGTACCGAATCGCGCTGAAGATCCCCGGTGTGCAATAGAACACGCCGGTGTCATAGGCGTTGAACGTCTGCAGCGTTTTACCTATTGCGCGGATACTGTATCCATGGCCGGCCGTGGCAAGCGCCACCTTGGTTACATCCTGCAGGTCCACCAGCGGATTGTCCATACTGCGGTCGACTGCCAAAAGCAGACCATCCGCCGGCGGTGTGTTTTGCAGCAGCCGGCGCAACAACGCCGGTTCCACCAGGTGATCCGCCATCAGCAGCACGAAAGGCTCCTGCAGCAGTGGTTCGGCAGCCAGTACCGAACGGCCGTTCTCGCTGCAGTGCCATTGCGGATTGATCACCGTTTCGATCGAGACCTGCAGGCGCCGGGCAAGCTGCTGCAGAAACTCACGCACCTGCTCTTGTGCATGCCCAAGCACCACGACGAACGAGTCGATACCTGCCTCGATCGCCGAGCGTACGCTGCGCTCGATCAGCGGCACACCCAGCAGCGGTAACAGCGGCTTGACGCTATGCCGTTGCTGCAGCCTGCTGCCTTTCCCGGCCGCCAGTATCAGACACTTCATGTAATCCAGCCTCGTTGCCGCGAATGAATGCCTCCAACAGACGGTAAGCCTCGTCGTCCGTGTACTGGCGCGGTGGATGCTTACAGAAAAAACTGGACGGGGCATGGATGACTCCACCCAGGCCCCGGTCCAGGGCGACCTTGGCACACCGAATACTGTCGATCGCGACCCCGGCCGAATTCGGCGAATCCTCGACCGAAAGCCGCAACTCCAGGTTCATCGGTACGTCGCCAAACAGTTTGCCTTCCATACGGATAAAACACAGCTTGTTGTCATTCTGCCACGGCACATAGTCGCTAGGACCGACATGAATGTTCTCGTCCTCCAGGCGCTGTGCAGTCACCGCCTGAACCGACTCTGTCTTGGAAGTCTTCTTCGATGCCAGCCGTGCACGATTCAACATATTCAGAAAATCGGTATTACCGCCGGTATTCAACTGGTAAGTGCGCTCGAGCCTGACACCGCGCTTGGCAAACAGGTCTGTCAATGTTCTGTGCGTAATCGTCGCACCGAGCTGCGCCTTGATGTCATCACCGATCAATGGAATATTTTTCTCCGCAAAGCGTTCGGCCCATTCCGGGTCGGATGCGATAAACACCGGAATATTATTGACGAAGGCCACGCCGGCCTCGAGTGCACACTGGGCGTAGAACCTGGTGGCCTGCTCCGACCCCACCGGCAGATAATTCAACAGTATCTCGGTACCCGAGTCTTTGAGTGCATTGATCACATCCTCTTTGGAAGGTTGTGGTGCATCGGCCGGCAGAAACGTCCGCTGTTCGGGATAATCCCGCATGTGTTCTGAAAAGCCATCCAGTATTTTACCCATTCTTACCCGGGTGCCTGTGGCCGGGATGTCATCACAAAAAACGGTAGTGCAATTGGGCTTGGCAAAGATCGCTTCCGCGACATCCAACCCGACCTTGCGCTGGTCTATGTCCCAGGCTGAAACGACTTCGATATCCGCCGGTCCGTATCCGTTGATCGTCGCGTGCATCAAGCCGTTGGCCTGCGCCGGGTCTCTATAGCGATAGTAGTGAATACCCTGAATCAACGAGCTGGCACAATTTCCTACACCAACTATACCTATTTTAATCTTGTTCATTCCAATATAACCTCACTCAGTTGCAAGGGAGTGTTCCCCGTATTGAAGACAAACAAAAATTTATAGGAGTTAAAATTTATCTATCGTTTTGTAGTCGCTCTATTTATATAGGAATCAGTCCTGAAATTTCAAGCCTTGGCGACTGCCGCCACACACCGGTCAACGGCCGCTTTCCTGCAGGCACCTGTCCCAGTAAGGCACCCCGGCGAACCGTTGCACGAGAAAATCGACAAACGCCCGGACACGCTGCGACAAATGACGGGTCTGCGGATACAAGGCGTAGGCATGGAGACGCGGGCAGCGATAATCCCGCAGCAGCACGGCCAGGCTGCCGGCCTCGATCTGCTGATAGGCCAGAAACGACGGCAGCAGAACGATCCCGAACCCATCCACCGCGGCGTCACGCAGATAAGTCCCACTGCCTGCCTTGAGACGCGGATGGATCTTTACCCGGTGATGCCTGTCATCGGCCGCATAGAAATCCCAGTATTCGACACTGCGCTCGAGGCTGTAGGCAAGACAATCGTGTGTCTGCAGTTCCTCGGGCGCGACCGGTGTACCACGGCGTTCGAGGTACTGCGGGCTGGCGCAGAGCACCATTTGGACAGGGGCAATACGGCGGGCGATCAAGCTGGAATCCGCCAGCCGGGCGATACGGACCGCCAGGTCGAAACCCTCCTCGATCAAGTCCACCTGGCGGTCATTGAAATCCAGGTCAAACTCAATCTGCGGATGCATTTTCAGAAATTCATTGACTGCCGGGCCAAGATGCATCAGGCCGAAACTCAGCGGCAGCGCGGCCCGCAACCCGCCTTTCAACACACCATGCTGCTGCGAGGTGGCCAGTTCCGCTTCCAGCAGGTCCTGCAGAATACGCACCGACTGATGATAGAAACTGCGCCCGGTCTCGGTCAGTTTCATCCGCCGCGTGGTACGGTGAAACAACTCGACCCCCAAATGCGCCTCCAGTTCCTTCAAACGCCGGCTGACCGCCGACTTAGCGACCCCCAGGCGCTCCGCCGCCGCACTGATCCCCCCTGCCTCGACGATGCGGACAAAGGTCTCCATATTCTCAAACCTGTCCATCCTGCCTCACAGTTGCAAAATATAGAACAATCATTTCTTATTATTAATGTTTATTCTCAATATTGCAACATGGATAATAAGCCTGAATCCCGGACACACAAAAATTCCGCAAATTAGAGGACACACAAATTTTTGGCAAATTTCGGGACACACGCAAATTAACGCAAATTAACGCAAATTAAGGGACACACAAATTTTGGGAACAAATTTTTGGGTGTCCAATATTTACAGGAGACGACAATGGAAAACATCACTCAAGTCATCGCACGTATCTTTCTCGGCCATATCTTCTTACTAGCCGGCGTCAATAAAATCATCGGTTACAGCGGTACCCAGGGTTATATGGATGCCATGGGGGTCCCGGGTATGCTGCTGCCGCTGGTGATCCTGCTTGAAATCGGTGCCGGACTGGCAATCACTATCGGTTGGAAAACCCGCTGGAATGCGGTTGCACTGGCGCTGTTCACGCTGGCTGCCGGGATTTTGTTCCACAACAAGATCAGCGATCAGACACAAATGATCATGCTGATGAAAAACATCGCAATCACCGGCGGACTGTTACTGCTTGCTGTGCATGGGGCCGGTGCCTACAGTATCGATGAATCTTTTGGCAACAAAACTGCTGCCGGGTAGGTATATTGGTGCGTACAACGCACGAGGCTGTGTGAAAACTCAATCCCGTTTTTCAAGGTGGGGATTCCTTGCAATTATTTTCCTTAGATGGGCATTGCATCCCAAGTACGTAACACCAATAAGCCATAATTAGCACTCGAGTGGAAAAATTTTTCAGTGTCATCGAAAATTTCGGAGTTTTCACACAGCCTCGCACCCTACCTCGTGGTATGCGCAGCACACCTTGTATGAAGCACTTTGACGGGTCGTGACTGTGACAACCCCCGCCTGAATGCTCCCGCGGTCCGCAAGCTTTTTCTGCGCCGCCTCGTCCTCTACCAATAATATAGTATGCTGTCTCATTACCGGAACCCAACCGAAATCGCGGCCATTGAAACAAAACAATGTGACAGAATCATGACAATGTCATGTTGGCAGCCCCCAGGCGGCTTCAACGCGGAACCGGCCGGTGGCGCCCGGTCGAAAAAAGCTGCCCGCGCTGCCTGTCCACGGCAACCAGCTTGTGCACGACCTGCAAGCGCTCACCGCGCATATGCCTGGAGGCCAGGATACGCACCACCCGGTACCAATAGTAACCAGCCGGTACTTCAAAGACATGATTGACACACAGGCAGCGAAACCTGAACCCCAACGTAAACTCCGCGGGTGTCATCCGGTGCGGTGCGGAAAAAAAATAAACCGGCTTGTTCGTAGGATTGTGGTAGACCAGCACAAAGTTCCGTGCACTGCCCTTTTTGATCGACACCGGACCGTCTACCCGTCGCCATGCCGGCGTCTGTGCCAAGGTACGCACACTCCGGGTTTCCCATAGACGAATCCTGCGTGCCGGATCGGCGGTATACAGCCGCATCCGCGGCGCCAGCCCTTGATACTCCCAGCGAATAACGACCAACATCCGCTGCCCGTCCGGAGCAGACGCCCGGCCGACATCGCCAGCCACAGACAAGGACACGAACAATGACTGTAAACACAAAACCACCACCGAATAGCTATTGGCTCTGCCCAAGACAAACACCTTCTTTACAACAGTCGACAAGAGACACCCTGTGCCTTTATCGCACGTTCACCGCCGGCTGACAAGCACCCGCACCAATATCGGACACACAAAAAACACAAAACCGGACACACACAAAAAAAGCTTGCATATCTTAATGCGAATCATTATCATTACTAATTAAGAAAAACATGAAATTCTTAGCCTAACAGGAAAACACTTATGAAACATATAGTTATATTATCTTTCATGCTGCTGCTCGGCACCAGTGCCACCGCAGCCGCAGAAAAATACCAAATCACCATTAAAAATCACCGGTTCACACCCGCTGAGCTCACTATTCCGGCTGGAAAAAAAATCCGTCTGCAGGTCTGGAACCAGGACCCTACCCCGGAGGAATTCGAAAGCTATACGCTGAACCGCGAAAAAATCATCCGCGGCAACAGCAAGGCGGTGATTTTTATCGGGCCGCTTAAACCAGGTCGCTATAAATACTTTGGCGAATTCAATCAAAAGACCGCACAGGGAGTCATTATCGCCAAGTAAGGTGGTACAGGAGAATAAAAGATGTGGGCAACAACAGTTATCGTTTTTCGTGAAATTCTGGAGGCTGCACTCGTGATCAGCCTCGTCGTCGCGGCCACGCAAGGCATTCCGCGCCGCGGGCGTTTCGTGCTCTTCGGGATCCTCGCCGGGGTGGCCGGTGCAGGGCTGATCGCCTTGCTGGCTGAACCGATCACCGCGATTGCCGACGGCATGGGGCAGGAAATATTCAATGCCACTATCCTGCTGCTCGCGGTACTCATGCTGACCTGGCACCTTGTGTGGATGCGCAAACACAGTCTGCAGCTCAGCAACCAGATCAAGGGAATGAGTACCCAGCTGATGCAAGGTGAAAAATCCATCCTGGTCATCTCGGTGGTCATCGGACTGGCCATTCTGCGCGAAGGTGCAGAGATCATCCTGTTACTGCATGGCGTGGCGGCAGCCGGTACTGATTCTGCGCAGCAGATGCTTGGTGGCCTGATCGGCATGGTGGTCGGCATCGGTGTCGGTTTTGCAATCTATTTCGGCCTGGTACGAATCCCGGTACGCCACTTTTTCAAGGTCACCGGAGCGCTGATCCTGTTGTTGACCGCGGGCCTCGCCGCGCAGGCCGCCGCCTTCCTGTCACAGGCGGACATACTGCCGGCGCTGGGCAATTCGATCTGGGACACATCCAGTATACTGTCTGAGCATTCCCTGCCTGGCCAGATCGTCCATTCCCTGACCGGCTATGTCTCCCAGCCCAGTGGTATTCAGCTGATCTTCTATCTCGGCACTTTGTTGACAGTGGGGTCGTTGGTCAGGCTGGTCAACCGCCGCCCGGTACGGCTGCCACTGTCATCCGCTGCCGCGTTGGTGCTGACCGCCTCCGCCATGCTCGGACTGGCACCTGTATCACAGCTCCACGCCGATAACAAAATCTACTCTCCTTACGTGGAGCAAGGTGAGTTCGAACTGGAACAACGCGGCCATGTCACCAATAAACGCAAACAAAAACACAAACTGGAGATCGGCTACGGGATCACCTCGCGCTGGTACAGCGGTATCTACGGCGAGTGGGAAAAGAATCCCGGCGGTAAACTCGAGTATGAAGCCACGTCATGGGAAAACATCTTTCAGCTGACCGAACAAGGCAAATACTGGTGGGATGTCGGGCTGTACCTGGAGTACGAGCATGCCAAGGCACCAAGCGCCGCGAACAAGATAGAAACCAAGTTGCTGCTGGAACACCCGGGCGCGAAGTTCACCCACACCGCGAATATCATCCTTGAGCGAGAAGTCGGCCGGAACGCAAGCAATGACACGGAGTTTGCCTTCTATTGGCGCACAAAGTACCGCTGGAAAAAAACACTGGAACCGGCCATCGAGCTCTACAGTAAATTCGGTGAATTGGGCAACACGGGAAATTTCGACAGCCAGAAACACCTGCTGGGCCCGGTGCTGGCAGGCTCGGTACAGATCGGCGACAAATCCAAGATCAAGTACGAATTCGGCTACCTGGTCGGCCTGAGCGATGCGGCTGCCGACAGCACCTGGAAATGGCTGCTGGAGTTCGAAATGTATTTCTGACACACAGCCGCAACCCGAAACCTCTTGCGTACTGCCGGTACACACCGGCAGTGCCAAGGGAATTTCTCCTTGGCTATCCGGTGAAAACCATCCTACGCAACACAATCAACCTGAACTAGCCCGCATTTCCTACCACCGTTCGTAGCGAGACGGAATAAGGGCACGACATGGGTGGCTTTCGCGACCACGGCACAATTTACAAAATCTAGACATATTCCTTTCGCATTTCGTTTATGCTTACCGAGTCAAAGGTTTGCCTCCCGGCGGCCAAGCCTGTGCTAACATGACGCTGCACACTTGCCCCGGCCCAGGACCTGACTGTAACAGAACCCGCTGAGTTGGTTCGTTCTGGTAATACATAGCTCAATCATTCAAGGAATAAGTTTATGTTTCGATGCAAGCGCTGTTTTTCAATACTGGCATTCAGTTGTGCCGTCACGGCCCTGCCGCTATCCAATGCAGGTGCGGAAACTCCCAAGCCCGAGAATTCATCCAACCAGATCATCGTGGATGCAAAGCCTTCCGCGGTCACTGTATTTCTCGATCGCGCCCAAGTAACCCGGACGATGACCCGGACATTGCAAAAAGGCAAATACACACTAGTGTTCGACGATCTGCCCTATCGCATCGATCAGAACAGTGTACAGCTCAACGGTGACGGTCCGGTGACACTGGTCG
Organism: Gammaproteobacteria bacterium; assembly: GCA_027021095.1. Classification (GTDB taxonomy): domain Bacteria; phylum Pseudomonadota; class Gammaproteobacteria; order SZUA-21; family SZUA-21; genus SZUA-21. The sequence continues at coordinate 1,702 of JALUUZ010000373.1, read as the reverse complement.
ACGTCAAGTTCAAAAAGCGCCAGTACACGATCACTCCAGATGAAAAACTTCGTGCACTGGATCAAGAAAAACAAAAACTGCTGGATACACTGACCGATATCGACGACCGGATCAAGCAGGCAAAAAGCGAAAAAGGATTTATCGAAAAAATCAGTGTCCGTCTGACCACGACTGCTGAAAAGGCACCGCCGCCGCAACTGGACCCGGCCAAGTGGGTAAAAATGGTGGAATTCTACCGGACCAAGCTTTCTGCACTGGACAAGGAGATCCGCCAGGCCGAACGAGATAAACGCCAGCACAAGAACCGGCTCGATGCCGTACAGCGCAAGATCAATCAGCTCGGACACAACCGTCACAAGACGAAAAACCAAGTGCACGCGGTGATCCTGGTCAACAAGCCTGGCAAGATCAACCTCAAGCTGTCCTACATGGTACGAGGTCCGAGCTGGCGGCCTGTGTATGATCTGCGGGTCTCTACCGGCAAGAAGAAGATGAACATCACCTATCATGCGGTGATCAGGCAGAGTACTGGCGAAAACTGGGACAAGGTCAAGGTCTCCCTGTCGACCGCGCTGGCCAATGTCGGCGGGCAGCCACCGAAACTCCGGCCTTGGCACATCAGCCTGTACGATAAGTCGAGACGGGCACTGGACGACCGAAGACCCCTCCCCATGGCATCCAAGCAGTACTACCAGTTCTCTGAGAAATCTTCGGTCGCGAGGAGGAAGGAAAAACCTGCCGCCAAATCTGACAGGCTGAAAACAAGCCATGTCAGCCTCAAGAGCCGCGCAACGTCGGTGGTATTCCAAGTCGAACAGAAATACAGCCTGGCAAGCGACAACACTCCGCACAAGGTCACGATCATGAGCCGCGATTTCGATGCCAGCTTCAGGTACTCGTCGGTCCCGAAACTGGCGCCTTACGCTTACCTGAAAGCCAGGGTCGACAACGACTCGGCGTTTCCGTTTCTCGCAGGCAAGACCAATGTGTTCCTGGACAATAATTTCGTCGCCAATGCCAGCATGAAAAGCGTTGCACCGGGTGAGAAGTTCTGGACCTACCTGGGTGTCGATGAAGGCGTCAAGGTCGACTATAAGTTCATCCGCAAGTACAAAGAAAACAGCGGCGTGTTTTCAAAGACCACGAAATACACTTATGAATACCTGATCACCGTCACCAACAACAAAAAGACCGCGATCAAGCTGACCCTCTGGGACCAGATCCCGACCAGCAGTGATGAAAAACTGCAGGTCACGCTGATCGAGCCACCCAGCGAACAAAAAGACAAGCTGTTCAAAATCAACAAGAACAATTTCATCGAATGGCTGCTGAAGCTTCAGGCTGGTGAAAAACGCAAGATCCCGTTCAAGTTTTCGGTCGAACGACCGGCAGACAAGAAAGTCGGCGTGATGGACCCGGTGTTCAAGATGATTCAGGAGAAATAAGCCGGACCGACAGGGGCGTGGTGCTTTGGCACATGATAGTTATTCGCCGCAAATCCTTTGGTGTGCTTCGCATACCAAAAATATCTGTCAGGAAGCACCATGGCAGGCCGACAGAAACTGCTGATAGCGCTGCGCCAGTAAATCCGGCGCAGGCCTGTCACTCTTTGCCCGAGCCCGCATTTCTCACCACCCTTCTACTGCGACGGCGCCATGGCGCGCCCTGGCTGGCTTTCGCTCGGTCGGCGTGCTCGACATAG
>JALUUZ010000372.1 GCA_027021095.1 Gammaproteobacteria bacterium | reverse complement strand
TGCTTTCCGGCTCCTGGTTGGCCTGTGGATCGAGTGCTATCCCGCACCACTGCATGCCGTCGCAGATCCGTGCCCGGACCTGTGGCGACCGCTCACCGATCCCGCCGCCGAACACGATCGCATCGGCGCCGCCAAGCACCGCCAGGTAGGCCCCGATATACTTGCGCACCCGATGGCAAAATACCCGGATCGCCAGGCCTGCTCCCGCATGTCCCTGTTGCTCCCGTTGCAGCAGCGTACGCATATCGGCGCTGACCCCGGACAAACCCAACAAACCAGCCTCGGTATTCAGTGCTTTCTCGAGCTCTTCTATCACCACGCCGGGCTGTGCAGCCAGTGCGAGCATGACTCCGGCATCCACGTCGCCCGGACGGGTGGCCATGATCAACCCCTCCAGCGGTGTATAGCCCATGCTGGTATCCAACGGCCTGCCGTTTCGTACTGCAGCAGCTGAACAACCGTGTCCAAGCTGCAGACTGATGATCCGGCACGCGCCGGGATCCAGGCCGCTGAGCATAACACATTGTTCGACCAGAGAACGATGCGCCAGTCCATGAAAACCAAAACGTTTGATCTGCTGCCACCTTGCCGGCAGGGCATAGGCCCTGGCATGGCCTGGCAACGACCGAAAATACGCGGTGTCGAACACCGCCACCATGGGCAGCCGCCTGTTCGCCAAGTACCGGCGGCACTGATGAATGACTTCCAGCGCCGGCGGGTTGTGCAGCGGTGCAAGCCTGCTTAGTTCCTCCAGTACAGCCAGCATCGGCTCGTCGATCAGGGCCGGACGGCTGAAGCTGTCCCCGCCATGGACGATACGATGACCCAGCATCCCGACACCGGCAAGCAACGGCTGCCCCTGCCAGCGCGTCTTCGCCAGGCGTTCGAGCACATAAGCCGCCGCCTTGGCATGACTGTCCAGCTGCAGCACGGCCGTGTCACGCTCACCCTGAAAGACCCAATCGCAGCTTGCCTGGCCGGCGGCAACACGCACCACACCCCGTAACAACCGTACCGGCTGACCGCGATTCAGCCGGTACAACTGAAATTTCAGAGATGAACTGCCGGCATTGAAAACCAGGATCAAGTCTGCAAAACTTCCTTAAAGTTTGACATTGCGCAGACGCAGTGCATTGGTGATCACCGAAACCGAACTGAAACTCATCGCGGCGGCGGCGATAATCGGCGACAGCAGCAGCCCGAATACCGGATAAAGCACGCCGGCGGCAATCGGCACGCCCGCCGCGTTATAGATGAACGCGAAAAACAGGTTCTGGCGGATATTGCGCATGGTCGCCCGGCTCAGCCGCCTTGCCCGGACGATACCGCGCAGGTCACCTTTGACCAGCGTCACCCCGGCGCTCTCCATCGCCACATCAGTCCCTGTGCCCATCGCAATGCCCACCTGTGCCTGGGCCAGTGCCGGCGCATCGTTGATCCCGTCGCCCGCCATCGCCACGATCCGGCCCTTGGCCTGCAGTTCCTTGACGACCGACGCCTTCTGGTCGGGCAACACCTCGGCCTGCACCTGGTCGATATTCAACTTGGCGGCCACCGCTTCAGCGGTTTTATGACTGTCTCCGGTCAGCATCACCACGGCGATGCCTTCCTTGTGCAGGTCACGGATCGCTTCAGGGGTCGATGCCTTGATCGGATCGGCGACACCGATCAGTCCGGCCGCGTTGCCATCGACCGCCAGGAACATCACCGTCTGGCCTTCGGCACGCTGTTTATCAGCCTGTGCCGGCAGGTCACCTGGATCGATGCCCAGGCTGTCAAGCAGTTTCCGGTTTCCAAGTGCCACCTTACGGCCATCCACCTCACCGGTCACCCCTTTGCCCGTCACCGACTGGAAGTCGTTGACCTTTTCCAATTTGATACCGCGTTCCTCGGCACCACGCACGATGGCCTCGGCAAGCGGATGCTCACTGGCGCGCTCCAGGCTTGCCGCCAGCTTCAGTGCCTGCTGCTCATCGATGTCTGCCGCCGCGGTCACCGCCACCAACCTTGGCTTGCCTTCGGTCAGCGTACCTGTCTTGTCGACAACCAGCGTATCCACTTTACGCAGTATCTCGAGCGACTCGGCATTTTTGATCAACACGCCCATCATTGCACCCTTGCCGGTACCGACCATGATCGACATCGGCGTAGCCAGGCCCAACGCGCAGGGGCAGGCAATGATCAACACCGCGACGGCATTGATCACCGCGTTGGCCAGCGCCGGAGCCGGTCCCCAAAAATACCAGATGATAAAGGTCAACACGGCGATGACGACCACTGCCGGCACGAAATAACCTGCCACGACATCGACCAGCTTCTGGATCGGTGCACGTGAGCGTTGTGCCTCGGCCACCATCTTGACGATCTGTGACAACAAGGTATCGCTGCCGACACGCTCGGCGCGCATCAGCAGCCCACCCGTGCCATTGACCGTTGCGCCGATCAGCTTGTCGCCTGCCGCCTTGGCAACAGGAATAGGCTCCCCGGTGACCATCGATTCATCGACATTGCTTTCGCCCTCGAGCACTACACCATCGACCGGGACCTTCTCTCCCGGGCGCACCCGCAACCGGTCCCCGGGCTTGACATGCTCCAGCGGGATATCTTCCTCGTCACCGTTCTCGCGCACGACCCTGGCAGTCTTCGGTGCCAGTCCGAGCAACAGTTTGATCGCCGCATTGGTCTGGCTGCGTGCGCGCAATTCCAGCACCTGCCCAAGCAGTACCAGCGCAGTAATCACCGAGGCCGCTTCAAAATAGACCGGCACGACGCCGAGCTTATTAAAGACACTGGGTGGAAAGATACCCGGAAAAACCGTACCGGCAAAACTATAGAGCCAGGCGACGCTGACACCGATACCGATCAGCGTAAACATATTCAGGTTCCAGGTGATGATGGACTGCAGCGCACGCTGGTAAAAAATCCAGCCTCCCCACCAGACGATCGGTGCCGACAACAACAGCTCCAGCCACTGGCGGGTGTGCGGAGCGATGAGTGCGGCCATTTGTTCGGGCCAGAACTCGGCGGCCATCGCACTGAGAAAAACCGGAACCGCCAGCACGGCACTGATCCAGAAGCGGCGTGTCATGTAGTCGAGTTCACTGGTATCCTCTTCGACCTCGACCGTGCGCGGCTCGAGCGCCATGCCGCATTTCGGGCAGGTCCCCGGGCTGTCCTGCACGATTTCCGGGTGCATCGGGCAGATATACTCCGTTTTCGTCGCGACCGCCGGTATTCCCATCGGTTCCAGCGCCATGCCGCATTTCGGACAGGTTCCCGGGCCCTGTTGCTGCACTTCGGGATCCATCGGGCAGGTGTACAGTGTATCCTGGTCCGCCTCCGTGGGTGCCGCAGGTTCCGGTTTACTGCCGGACAGATAATCCAGCGGCGCCTGGCTGAACTTGCCTAGGCAGTGGGCGGAGCAAAAATGGTATTCTTCGTCCTGGTAAGTGAAATGGTGTGCTGTCTTGTGCGGATCGACTTCCATGCCGCATACCGGGTCTGTCACCACTGCAGACACCTGCGCAGTCCCTGCCTGCTCCGCTTGCAGGTAAGTTGCCGGCGAATCGCTGAACTTCTGCAGGCAATGCTTTGAACAAAAATAATACTGCTTATGCTGGTGTTCAGCCTGGTATTGCGCCGTTTTCGTGTCCACCTGCATACCGCATACCGGGTCGGTCGCCGACTCCGCCTCAGCATCGCCGGAAGACCTGGCACCGATATAATCCGACGGGGAATCACTGAATTTGCCCTGGCAGTGTGCCGAGCAGAAATAATACTCTGTATCCTGGTGCAGCATATGGTGCTTCGCCGCCTTGGTGTCTACCTGCATACCACAAACGGGATCAATCGCCATCATTCTCTCTCCTGGTAAAATGTGCTGACAGGTATAGTGTAAAACCTGGGAGTCAGTCACATGTCAAGTTTCGTGTACTGTGTTTCACTGCCGGGCATGGCCGGCCCGGCTTTGCTCACCACCGTGCGCAGCAAGACAGTGCACGGGTGCGGCATGGCTGGCTACTGATACCGCAACAAGCGCAGTGCATTGAACACCACCAGCAGTGTCGACCCCTCATGCACGACGACCGCCGGCCCGATCCCGGCAAACCCGAAAAACGTGGCGGGAACGAGCAAGCCTATCACACCCAGCGAAATCCACAAATTCTGCTGAATGATACGCCGTGACGCCCGTGACAACCCGACGGCAACCGGCAGCTTGTCCAGCGCATCCGCCATCAGCGCGATATCCGCCGTCTCCAGCGCGACATCCGTGCCTGCCCCACCCATCGCGATCCCGACCGTCGCCCGTGCCATGGCCGGCGCATCGTTGACACCATCGCCGACCATGGCGACCTGCTGATAGGCCGCGGCCAATTCAGCGACCGCCTCCACTTTCTGCTCCGGTAACAGGCCTGCGCGCACCTCGTCGAGCCCGACTGCACGTGCGATCGCGTGGCCGACGGTCGGGTTGTCTCCGGTCAGCATCAGTGTTTTTTCGATCCCCAGCCCGGACAGGCGTTGCAGCATCGCCGCGGCTTCAGGCCGCGGCGTGTCAGACAAGGCCAGGATACCGAGCAGACGCTGCCCGGACTGCACGAGCATCGTAGTCTTGCCCGTTTCCTCCAAGCGCCTGACCTCGGCGACCACGGCATCCGGCACTGCATCGGCTGCAAAATACGCCAGGTTACCAATACTGACCGTCTCGCCGGCAAACACCGCGCGGATCCCTTTACCCGCTGTCGCCTCGAGTTCACCGGCCCGCTCCCACTCCAGGCCACGCGCCTTGGCTGCCTGCACGACGGCCTGCGCCAGCGGATGTCCACTCCGGCTTTCGAGCGCCGCTGCCGTCCGCAGCAGCTGCTGCTCATCCCCATCCAGCACGACGATCTCTGTCACCTCGGGTCTGCCGCGTGTAATCGTTCCGGTCTTGTCGAACGCCACCGCCCTGACCTGTCCCAGGTTCTCGAGATGGACCCCGCCCTTGATCAACACGCCAAGGTACGCGGCACGTGCCACGCCGGAGAGCACAGCGGCCGGTGTGCCTATCGCCAACGCGCAAGGCGAGGCGGCTACCAGCACTGCCATCGCCCGGTAGAATACCTCGGAAAAATCCGCCCCGAACAACGGTGGCACCAGGATCAACAGGCCGACACCAAGCAGCACCACGGGCACGAACACCCGTTCAAACCGCTTGGTAAACTGTTGCGTCGGTGAACGTTGGGTTTCGGCCTCGGCCACCAGCTCCAGCATCCGTGCCAAGGTCGATTCACCGCTCAACTTGGTGACTTCGACCAGCAATTCCCCGTGACCGTTCAAGGTGCCGGCAAAGACCTTGTCCCCGGACTGCTTGTCGACAGGCAGCGACTCGCCTGTCACTGGTGATTGGTCGACTGCCGACAGGCCCGTGACCACCACACCATCGGCCGGGATACGCTGGCCCGGCTTGACGACGACCTGTTGTCCACGTTCCAGTGCCTGCACCGGCACTTCAATCTCTGTCCCGTCGCGGCGTACCAACGCGGTTTTTGGCGCAAGCTTTCCCAACGCCTCGATCGCATGCCGCGCGCGGTCCATCGCCCGGTGTTCGAGTGCATGCCCGAGGCTGAACAAAAACAACAGCAAGGCGCCCTCCGCCCACGCACCGACTGCGGCCGCGCCGGCGGCGGCCACGATCATCAATGTATCGATATCGAACGTGCCCGTCCGCAGTCCCCGCCAGGCATCGCGCAAGGTGTTGAAGCCCCCGGCCAGGTAGGCCCCGCCATAGAAGACCAACGGCAGCCAGGCATTTGCTGTCATCACGCTGAACAACCACCCGCACAGCAGGAAGACACCCGACAACAGGCTCAAGACCAGTTCTGCATGCCGTGACCAAAAACCCCGCTCACCCGCCGTATCGCTCAGCGTATAACCCAGTGCCTCGATACGCTTGACGATTTGTGAATAGCTGACACGCTGGCTGTCGTATTCGAGACGCAAACGCTCGGCACCATAGCTGACGACCGCCTCGAGCACTCCCGGCATGCGTGCGAGCGCATGTTCGATGACGGTCGCGCAGGTAGGACAATCCATGCCGACGATATGCAGGCTTTTGTGGTGATAGCGTGCGCTGATCTGCGCGCCGGAAGCTTTGACCAGGCTGCGCAGCTGTGCCACGGTAAAACGCTTGGGATCATAGTGCAGGCACAGGCTGAGTCCCTGCTCCTGCCTGATCAAGTGTGCCTTCGCCAGGCCCCTGGCTTCGAGCAACTGTGTCAGGCGGCAGACACAGGCGTCCTGTTCATCCGGGATATCCGGCAGGGTCAGTGCCAGATCGAGTGTCAGGGTTTTGGTCATACATCTATAGTACCACTACAAATGCCGTGTACAACTAGAAAAGACATCGAGTGACGGGTTATACAGCTTCGACTCGACTTGCATCAGGCCGATGACGGAATGAAACAGCGCGTCATGCTCGTACCGCCTGCTGGTCGTCTTGCGCAGGCAGGACAGGTCGAGCCGGTGCTGTGCACGAAACGAATCAGAAAACCAGGCCAGAAACGGCACGTGTTTTTGTTCCTTCGGCGCGATCATATAAGGCATACCATGGAGATAAAGCCCGTTTTCGCCAAGTGATTCGCCATGATCAGACAGATACAACATCGCGGTACTGAACCGGCCGGTATTTTTCTTCAATAACCGGATAATCTGCGCCAGGAGATAATCGGTATACAAAACAGTATTGTCATAGACGTTGACCAGCTTCTGCCTGCTGCAGTTCTGCAACTGGTTGGTCGCGCACACGGGGGTGAACCTGCCGAACTGTTGTGGGTACCGCAGGTAGTAGGTGGGACCATGGCTTCCGTTCTGGTGCAACACGATTACGGCATCGCGGTCCAGTGTATCGAGGTACTGTTGCAGCCTGTACAACAACACCGCATCGAGACATTCCCCCCGCGAGCAGATCCCTTTTATTTTCATCTGCGACATGTCCTGGTGGGCGATCCGCCGACAGACTCCTTTACAACCGGTATTGTTTTCACGCCACAAGACTTTCACCCCGGCATGCGACAACAAGTCCAGCAGGTTTTCATAGGCCTTGCCCTTGTAGTCGGTATATTCGTCACGAGTGAACTTGGAGAACATGCACGGCAGCGAAACGGCGGTTGCCGTTCCACAGGAATAGACATTATTGAAATAAATCACGTTCAGCGACTCGAGCAGCGGATTGGTCTTGCGTTTATAACCATTCAACGAGAAGTTGGCGGCCCGGGCGGTTTCGCCAACGACCAGTACCAGCAGGTTATGCTTGTGATGCTCACGCTTGACCTGCACCAGCTTCGCCGCGGTATCGATCGGCTTCACCTTGATCACCCGGCGTGACATACTCCTCAACTGCGCACTGACTGCATGCAGATAGTTTACCGGGTTGACCAGGTTGCGCAGATGCCTGTTGTTCCTTGCCAAGGACGAATAATCCTTGTAAAAAGGAAACAGCATCACCGCAATCAATACAAGGCTGAGGGCTACGGAGACCAGGTTGGTCGTCACCTGCCTGACCAGGCTGCCATGGGTCACAGACGTACGCAAGACCACTATCGACGGGACTATACCCAGAAAAAACAGGTAGACAAAAGTCTTTACACTAAGCAGCTCCATGGCTTCATGCGTATCAGTGCCCAACGCATTCTGAATCATCGAGCGGTCGATCATGACCCCATAGGTGTCCATAAAATACGCGACGATCGATGAAACAATCAGCACGAGTACCAACGCCGGTTTCAATACGTAGCGGAAGTTGATCAACGTCAGAAACAGGTAAACCAGCGTGGAAAGTAAAATAAAAACAGAAAGCAGGAAAACCGTGTTCTTGAGCAGCGCACCGTCATAGATCCGGAATATCGCCGCCCAGAGTGAATAGTTCGTAAACAGCACCAGGAATACAGCGACGCAAAGAACGACAACCCATGATCTGCTCTTAAAATGAAAAAACCGCATTTTTATACCGAATATTAGTCACACCACTAGTGTTAATGTACACTAAATTCGATGAAAATGCATGTTCAGGCTGTACTACACAAGCCCGCCTCAACGGTGGTACAGCAGCGCAATATCACCTGCAAAAGAATGCGCGTGTAATGCGATTTTCTTTATCCTGTTGGCGGTGCGTACGACACCTTTTATTCGAACGGATGACGTTTGATGATGGTTTCCTTGCGGTCAGGCCCGGTAGAGATGATATCGATCGGTGTTTCGATGATCTGTTCAATCTTGTCCAGGTAGGCCTTGGCGTTCGCCGGCAGTTCCTGGTAACTCTGCAACCCGACGGTCGACTCCTTCCAGCCAGGCATATCCACGTAGATTGGTTTGCAGTCCGCATAGGCCTCGGCACCGACTGGCGGTGACTTGCGTTCCTGTCCTTCATATTCGTAGCCGACACAGATCCGGATCCTGTCCAGACCGTCGAGTACATCGAGCTTGGTAATACAGATTCCGGAGAGACTGTTGACCTGAATAGAACGCCTCAGGCTGACTGCGTCGAACCAGCCACAGCGTCTGGCACGGCCCGTCGTCGCACCGAATTCATGCCCTTGCCTGGCCAAGTGTGCACCCACCTCGTCCTCGAGTTCTGTAGGAAAGGGACCTGCGCCGACACGCGTGGTATAGGCCTTGGTGATGCCAAGCACATAATCCAGGTAGCGCGGGCCAAGCCCTGTACCGCTGGACGCACCTCCTGCAGTGGTGTTGGATGAAGTCACAAAAGGGTAAGTGCCGTGATCGATATCGAGCAAGGTGCCCTGTGCACCCTCAAACAAAATATTCCTGCCGGCCTGGTGCGCTTCCCACAATAACCCGGGAATGTCCGCCAGCATCGGCTGCAACTGTTCGGCATACGACAAGGCCTCATCCAGGGTCTGCTGAAAATCGACGGTCTCGGCCTTGAAATAATGCTTCAAGGAAAAGTTATGGTAGTCGAGCACTTCACCCAGCTTGGCAGCGAAACGTTCACGCTGAAACAGGTCACCAAGCCTGAGTCCGCGGCGTGAAACCTTGTCCTCGTAAGCAGGACCGATGCCGCGCCCGGTGGTGCCGATCTTCGCCTTG
>JALUUZ010000371.1 GCA_027021095.1 Gammaproteobacteria bacterium | reverse complement strand
GATACCCAGCTTGACATCGACCTGGCCGAAACGGGCGCGCTTGATCGCTCCGACCAGCGCCTTCGGAAACTTGTGTGCCATGTTACTGGCTACCGCAACGATTCCCGGAGCGCCGAGGCTCATCATCGCCGGTGTCAGCACGAAGGCGCCCCCCGAACCGATGAAGCCACTGACCATACCGCCGATAAAGCCGACGACAAACAGGATCAATACCGTTGCCGTATTCAGCTCAACAAAATTCAATACGTCCACAATATCAAACCCCGCCTGAAATCAATGCTTTGGCTTGACACCCAGCACATCCCAGAACTTTGACGTGAATGCACCGTGCACGAATGAAAACAGCAATGCGATCAGGACCGGAACAAAGAACAGCTCCTTGTCACCAGAATAAGTACTCTTCGCCAGCGCGATGATATCTGCATTGAAGAAATACAAACCGGTGTACAGCACCACGCTCATGACACCAAATACCGCCAGCACGAAATATTTATGCCGCAAAAACCTGGCCCTGGTGCTGACCGATGCCTGCGCGTGCGACTCTGCCGTGTGATGTTGCTGATTAGTATTGTGTGCCATTGCTGTCTATACCTCTTAAATAATCCAGTTTTAATATTCTTCGTTGGAATATCATTTATGCCGCAATAAAATCCCGCCAAGATCTGATCCCGGTGGTGTGGAATTTTTTCTTATATGCATATAAAAATAAATTTAAATTAGCATGTTATAATTGCGGGGCGAAATTATCGGCTATTCGCAACACTGTCACAAATGAAAAAACGTCTCATAAGTTTCTAATATGGAATATTCCAAGCTACCCGACCTGACCAACCTGGCGACCCTGAAAGCATTGGTGGAAGGCGGAGGGGTGTCGGAGGCTGCGCGTATCATGCATGTCGGCCAGCCGGCTGTGACCAAGCGCCTGCGGGCGCTGGAGGACAACTATGGTGTCCCGCTGACCCAGCGTATCAATGGCAGGCTGCAGCTGACCGAGGCCGGCAAAAAGGTCTATCACACGGCGACGCTGGTGTTGGAACGGCACCTGGCGCTGCAGGAGGAACTACGCAGCCTGGCCCTGGGCACGGAACTGCTGCGCCTCGAAGTCACCTTCGCGATCGGTGAACACCTGCTGCCCGGGCTGCTGATCAGGTTCAACGAGGACCACCCCAAGTACCGTATCGATTCACGGCTCGGTTACACCCGCCAGATCATCAAGCACCTGGCTACCGGGCGCGTCGACATGGCGCTACTCGAAGCGGCGCCTGAACACCCGGACATTCTTGTCCAGAAATGGCAGGATGACAAGCTCTGGCTCGTCTGCGGTTCACGGCATCGGCTTGCACAAACCGGGCAGATCGAAATCGCTGAACTGAACGAGCTCGAATTCGTGCTGCGCGAACCCCGCTCCTCGGTACGCATCGCGCTCGACACCTCGTTACGCGAGGTCGGTATCGACAAGCTCAACACCACCTTCGAAGTGGGATCCAGTGAAGCGATCATCGATATGCTGGAACCCGGAAAGTATGCCAGCTACATGCCCAGGTTTTCGGTCGAACAGCGTGTCAAGGAAGGAAGCCTGCATCATATCCGGGTAAACGGCCTGGAGATCGTACGCGCCTTGTGGATCGCCCGCAGCCGTACTGCGCTGACCCACCCTGCCGCTGAAGCCTTTATCAGGCTGATCCAACAGGAGGGTGTTTAGCCCGCATTGCACGGTGCGCCCGTTCCCGTGTGAATCGGCTTGGCGGGCTTTTAGTGCGTATGGTGGTGCGCACCCTGCCGGTGTAAAGCACCTGAAACTTGCTTGGAGCCTGAATCCCGCGGTCCGGAAGTTTTTTCTGCAACATTGCCTCGCTCAGAGGCGGCGCAGAAAAAAGCTTGCGGACCGCGGGACCATTCAGGCGGGGGTTGCTAGAATCACGACCTGTCAAAGCAAATCACACGGGAAATGGTGCGTAAACGCACCCTACCAGGTGTAAAGCA
>JALUUZ010000370.1 GCA_027021095.1 Gammaproteobacteria bacterium | reverse complement strand
CGGGGGACAACGCAGCCCGCCGTCGAGCAGCCCGCCGATCACACTGCGTCCCAGCATTTTACGCCCGAAGGGCAATGCCAGGATTCTTTTTGCCTTGATACTCCCGTTCAGCGGCGAGCCCAGAATCACCAGCCTGCCAGGACGTTGTTCGGGATAGTGGCTGAAAAAATTCAGTAACAACACGCCACCAAGACTGTGTGCAACGAAATGCACCTGTTCTGCATCGAGGGCCTCGACATGCCGCTGCAGCGACATGGCGTTTTCGACCGGGCTCCTGGAGACGCTGGGATAACAGAACAGGCTCGTTGCGTAGCCCTGTGCTTCGAGAAAGCGTGCCAGCGGTTTCATGACCCAGCCACTGACCCAGATTCCATGAATCAACACTATCGCCTGCATCCGCCTGCCTGCCATATTCCGATCACAGCCGCCGTTGGTAACCCTTCTGCATCACGAACCCGCATGTCCCATCACCCTGCTGCCGCGACACCACCATAGCACACCTTGGCGGGCTGGCATCTTAACCAGTCTCTGCACAGCCTTGCTGTCCATCGTGGCCCGAACAAGGACAGCCAGCACAATGACAGTAACCGATTGATTCCAAGTGTACAGGCTGCGCAGATTTTGCTCGACACCACAGCAGTATCATTCAAGCAGAATATAGTAATAGAAAGATATTTCAATGACTGCGTTCTAAGCCACACGGCTTAGGCGCAATAAAATTGCTGTTATTCGCAGCTCAACTGGTTATAATTTACGTTCGTTTAGCCGCAAAGCGACTCCGGGCACAAACTGCCCGCGGCGCAGAAGCCGTCTGTCGCTGTGCATCAAACTCAATGGTCATTCAATTATAATAACGAGGTTCGTATGTATTCTAAATCAACTTTGATACTGGCTGCCGTCGTCATCAGCAGCATCCTTTTCAGTGGCTGTTCCAGCAAAAACACCAAGAAGGGCGGGCACCACAAAACCATGCACAAAAAAGCGCACTGGGGATACACCGGTAACACCGGGCCGGCCCACTGGGGTGATCTAAGCAAAGATTACCATGCCTGCAAGGCAGGAAAATCCCAGTCGCCTGTCGATATCAGCAAAACCAGCAAAGGCAAGGTGCCGGCATTGACGATGCACTACAAGCCGACAGGCCTGAACGTCAAAAACAATGGCCACACGCTGCAGGTCGACTATCAACCAGGCAGCACACTGCTGGTCGGCAAAGACAAGTACAAACTGCTGCAGTTTCATTTCCATACCCCCAGCGAACACAAGCGCTATGGCCGCCATCGGCCGATGGAAGCGCATTTCGTCCATGCCAATGACAAAGGCCAGCTGGCTGTCGTCGGTGTATTTATGCGGCTTGGCAAAAAGCCGAACCCGCTGTTTGCCAAGATCCTGAAGAACGCGCCTGCCAAAACCGGGCATAACTCGGTGAAAGGCGTGATGGTCAGTGGCAAAGGCCTGCTGCCTCGCAACACGCGCAACTATTACCACTATTCAGGTTCTTTGACTACACCACCGTGCAGCGAAGGTGTACGCTGGTTTATGATGAAAAACTCGGTACGCGTCACTGCCGGCCAGGTTGCGGCATTCAAGAAGTTTTTCCCGATGAACAGCCGCCCGGTACAGCCACTGAACAATCGTAAAGTATTGCGCAACAAGTAAGACCCAAAACAGGCTGTTACCGCATAGGCCCGTGCCGGCATTCACCGGCACGGGTTTTTTTCTGCTGCACACAGGCGTTTTCATGCAATCCGCCGAGCGGAAAAACATGTGCGTTCGGCACTGGTTTCTGCTAAGGTTGCCCGTACCCGTGGCTCGTGAAGCAACACCATCGATGACCGGCAGACCCGAACAAATCGATACTGATCAATGAAACAGGCTGAATACCAACATGCGCTGCCCACCGGCACCCGGCTGGACACCTATGAAATCGAATCGGTCATCGGTTCCGGCGGCTTTGGCATTACCTACAAGGCCCGTGACACCCAG
>JALUUZ010000369.1 GCA_027021095.1 Gammaproteobacteria bacterium | reverse complement strand
CATCGGATCGACTTTTTCCGGGGTCGGGATCAGGATATTACTGATCGTCTGGACCTGGCTGATGCGGATCGCGCGCTCCTCTGACAGAAAATCGAAAGGATTGAAGCAGTGCGTGCGGCCGCTGGGTTCCAGTGGCGAGATACGGAATACCTGGCCATGCTTCTTGCGGAACCCGCTGGTCGCGTCATAGGTCTCGCCGCGGATGTCGACACAAAATATCGAACCATTGAAGTTCAGCATGTTGCAGATGATCGGCCCGATGCCCTTGCCGCTGCGTGGAGGCGCCACGACGATCGCCCCGACCTGGCCGCCGACACAGACATAGCGTCCGCGCTTGCGCCCAAGCAGCAAACCGCGCTGCTGCAGCAACCCGGCCCGGCGCAGTTCGCCGAGCGACATAAAGTGGCTGTTGCCGTAAAGGTCGAACCTGTGGGTATGACGGTAGATAAAAAAGACCAGCACCGGCAGCACCAACACCACGATCGTGACAAAGACGAGCAGGCTTACCGGGACCTGGTTGGCGCCGTAGAAAAAATCCAGCCAGTACAGCACGAGATTGGAGCCAGCGGCGCCGGTCATGGTATACACGAAAACACCGGCGGCAAGATACAGGACGCCGAACGCGGCGACAGAAACCAGCAATGAAATCTTTGAGTCTTTATCCAGCTTATGGTACATCCGGTCCTCCTGCCGGTCGGTACGCCCGCTGCCCGGGGCTGCTCATGACGTCGAGTAGTAGACCTCGCCGATCCTGCGCCCGGCCGGGGTCGACACGATATGCACGAACACCTCGATCACCGAGGTGATGTAGTTCCTGAACTGCTCGAACGACATATCGTTGTTCATCATGTCATAGATACGATGGATCGCCAGCTTGGTGCCGTTGGCATGAATCGTCGTAATCGAGCCGGGATGCGCCGTATTGATGGAGTCGACGAAATCCGCCGCCTCCTCGCCGCGCAGCTCACCGAAAAAGATCCGGTCCGGGCGCAGCCGCAGACAGGCCCGCAGCAGGTCTCCGGCGGTATGCTTGCTGACCCCCTGGCCGCCGCGCGAGAAGAAAAGGCGTACATGATTCGGCTGCGGCGGGTCCAGCTCGTCGGCGTCCTCGATCGTGATGATCCGTTCATCGGCCGGGATCACCTCGAGCAAGGCGCTGGCGAAGGTGGTCTTGCCGGACGAGGTCTGTCCGGAGATCACGATATTTTTCTTTGCCAGCACCGCCTGCCGCAAAAACTCCATGTAGTTCCCGCTTTGCAGCAACTCGGCCAGCGGATCGGCCACGGCCTGCTGGTCCAGCGAAGCGACACACACCTCGTCGAAAAAACCGGATTGCTGGTAGTCCTCCAGGGTCAGCTTGGTCACGGTCTTCTTACGAATCGACAACACGACGTGTTCCTTGCTGCAGGCAGGCGGAATCACGAACTGGATCCGGTATCCTCCCGGCATGGTCGCCGACAGGATCGGATTCGCCTCGGAGATGTGCTGCTCGCTGAAATCGGCCACCAGGTTGGCAAACGTCAGCAGATGTTTGTAGGTCAGCTCCGGCACCGCATAGCAGGTACGTTCATGCCCTTTTTCGATCCAGACTTCGCCTGGCCGGTTGACCGAAATCTCCGAGATGTCCGGCTGGTCGAGGTAATGCTTGATCGGACGTGAAAACGTCAGCAGCGCGATAAAGTCCTCGAGCCCGGGATCGGCTGACGGATCGATCGATGGAACAGCGGCGCCGGACAGACTCTCGGTCATGGCCTCTGAAAATCATCCACCAGGTTTTTCACCTGTTTGAACCGGATGTCCCTGGCTACGCTGACGATCACCCGCGCGCCCTGCGGCAAGGTGATGGTCGGTGTAATCTGGCCGTTTTGATTGACCGCATCGTTGACCATCATCTGCATATTGGTACCGAACATCTGCCGCAGCGCATCACGGGAATTACTGCGGGTCGATGACCTGACGCCGACCACCTGCGCGGAACTGCCGATAAT